>NZ_VIKX01000116.1 GCF_009711935.1 Dolichospermum sp. UHCC 0259
CCTACTTCTACCTACCCTATAAACTCTCGAAAGTGGGGGGAGAGTGAAAAACTACCAAAAAGGTATTTTAGAAATCCAGGATTTAACCCAACCAAAAAGTATATCTCATCAAACCAATTTTCGTTCACTTAGTCAACTCAAAAAATATTGGACACCTGTAGGAGGAATGATTTTATCTAAAGCTGCATTAGGTACTTTAGTCAACAAAGGAGACTGGCTATATACAGTCCTCACTTTCAATAAAACAGGTGAATTACCCACAACTATTCATGTTCATGCAGAGAAATCAGGCTTGGTTTATGATATATCAATAAATAACTCTGTTAACGAAGGAGAATTTGTATTAGCGACTATGTAGTTTGTCGTGGAAAACATTTAACACAAAATTATTCAATCTATTAATTCATCTGCGTTTATTTGCGTTTATCTGCGTTTAAATATTGATTTTTAAAGATAGAATTACCATTTGTCCTGATTTGCATGAAGATAGGTATCAGGATTGTTGGTTAATGGCAAGAAACCGTAATAAAACATTACACTAAAATAAATATCTGACTGGGATTTAGTGCCTAAAAAAATTATGACTCAACCAACTACAAAAATTTGTATACTAGGTGGTGGCTTTGGTGGACTCTACACCGCCCTGCGTTTAAGCCAATTACCCTGGGAATCTACACCCAAACCTGAGATTATTTTAGTAGATCAGAGCGATCGCTTTGTCTTCTCTCCCCTCCTTTACGAACTCCTCACCAGAGAACTCCAAACCTGGGAAATCGCCCCACCATACTCAGAACTACTGCAAGGAACAGGAATCCAGTTCCACCAAGCGTCCGTTTCCGCAATAGACATCAACAAGCAAACAGTTCAACTACAAAATAAATCAGAACTAAATTATGATCGTTTAGTCTTAGCACTAGGTGGTGAAACACCCCTAGACTTAGTTCCCGGTGCTGCTACCCACGCTTACCCCTTCCGTACTATCACAGATGCCTACAAATTAGAAGAACGGTTGCGAATTCTCGAAGCAGCAAAACCAGAAAAAATCCGTGTCGCCATAGTTGGTGCAGGTTATAGCGGCGTAGAATTAGCTTGTAAACTAGCAGATAGAATCGGCGAAAAAGGACGTTTCCGCCTCATTGAAGTCGGTGATCAAATTTTACGCACTTCCCCAGAATTTAACCGTGAAGCCGCCAAAAAAGCCTTAGATAGTAAAGGCATATTTATTGACCTAGAAACCAAAGTAGCAGCAATTGACCAAGATAGCATCTCCCTAGAGTATAAAAATCAAATAGACACCATACCCGTAGATTTAGTCATTTGGACAGTAGGAACAAAAGTTTCTCCAGTTGTCACAGCCTTACCCCTCAAGCACAATCAGCGCGGACAAATCACCACCACAGCACAACTACAAGTCATAGAACATCCCGAAATCTTTGCTTTAGGAGACTTAGCCGACTGTCTCGACGCAGACGGAAAACAAGTCCCCGCAACCGCCCAAGTAGCCTTTCAACAAGCCGATTATACCGCTTGGAACATCTGGGCTACCATCACCAATCGTCCCCTCCTTCCCTTCCGCTATCAACCATTAGGAGAAATGATGGCTTTGGGAATAGATAACGCCACCCTCACCGGGTTAGGCGTACAATTAGATGGTTCTTTTGCATACTTAGCCCGTCGGCTGGCTTATCTGTATCGTTTACCCACTTTAAATCATCAATTGAAAGTCGGGTTTAATTGGTTAGTTAGCCCCATAATAGAAGCCATTTCTAATTAACTCAAAGATCCCCGACTTCTCAAAGAAGTCGGGGATCTAAAACGGTAAACTAGACAAATTCAGATATTATGGCTATGTATTTAGTGACTGCTGCGGACTAAAGTATTAATTTTATGAAAAAGCCTAAAGTTATTTTTGTAGATGCTGTTGGTACATTGTTTGGGATTAAAGGTAGTGTTGGGGAAATTTACCGACAAATCGCCCAAGAATTTGGTGTAGAAGTTTCCGCCCAAATTTTAGATCAAAACTTTGTCAAAAGCTTTAAAGCCTCACCACCACCAATATTTCTGGATGCAGATATCAAAGATATTCCCCAGCGTGAATATGATTGGTGGCGGATAATTGCCTTAAATACCTTTGAAGGTGCTGGTGTTCTCCAAGAATTTACCGATTTTACCGCTTTTTTTACCGAACTTTATATCCATTTTGGTACTCCAGAACCTTGGTATGTTTATCCTGATGTCACTCTAGCTTTGATGAACTGGCGACGCTTAGGAGTTGAATTAGGAGTATTATCTAATTTTGATTCTCGTTTATATTTAGTATTGCAAGGTTTAGGACTCAGAGAATATTTTTCTTCTGTCACCATTTCCACTCAAGTTCGTGCCGCTAAACCAGATCCAGAAATATTTAAAATTGCTTTAAACAAGCATAAATGTTCACCAGAAGAAGCATGGCACATTGGTGACAGCATAACAGATGATTATTATGGGGCTAAATCGGCAGGAATCAGAGGCGTTTGGATTAACCGTAATCCCACTGTCTAATACCGTAATTATACGGTGAATATAGGTTTGTGGTGTAAATTTTTCTTGCAAAAATTGTATATATGGCTATATTTACAAGTGATTACTGTTAACCTATAAATTATATTTTTAAATAGTTTGAGTAGTGGTAAGCAATGAAAAAATCTCTATTAAATATTTGGTATCAATTTCGTCAAGCTTTCTCAGTGACAGCAGAAAGTACCAATACAACCACCGCAACAGGTGAAGTAGTTTTAGAAGCAGCAACAGCCATTCAAGCGCAAGATAGTAATTTAGAAGTTTTGCAACTGTTAGTGCAAAATTCATCTTCTTTATTAGATGTATTATGTTCACCATTAACCCAGATAATCACTGGAGAATTATCATTTTTATCTTTGGGAGTAACTTTCCTCAAATCTTATCGTGATCTTTCTCAAGAAACGCCTACTTTAGCAGATTACATATCTATTATTAGTCAAGTTGCTTATTTAGAAAGCATCCGGGATATTTTATCTTTATACCCTTCTTTAAACTATGATCACCCAGATCAAAATGAAGAATTAGGAAAAATTTTAGCAACTATCAATAATCTTGAATTAGATGAACAAACTGCTATCCAGACTATTGAATGTTTTCATGAATCTGAATTAGCAGTAGCATTTAATCAATTATTATCTACAAGGTTGACATCTGACTATTTAGGTAAATATCCAGCCAGACTTTTAGCAAAACGAATTGCAGTAAATACCAATTCACATATTATCAAGTTTTTGCTAGATTTAGATGATGATATCATCCCCAATTGTCGGGATAAATGGGCAGCAGAACAAGAGAATATTCAAAACATTCAGGAATATCTCAAACATCACATTGATACTCAAGCATTAGATCAGGTGTTTGATCAAACTTGCACATTTAAGGAGATTTATATTCCTCTTAAAGCTAAATCTGTAAATCAATATGGGCAAATAAATATTAATGCTGAATCTTGTGATTTAGAAGCATGGGTAAAGAAAAATATCTTGACTGAAAACAACTCAGAAAAACTTATCTTTATCCAAGGAAAAAGAGGCAGAGGTAAAAGTGTTTTCTGCAAAATATTCGCAAATTGGATTAGACAACATTTACATCCTTTCTGGACACCAATTTTAATTAATGTCAAAGACATCAAAGTTTTATCATCTCAGTTAGCAGAAACATTAACTGCAAATTTAGATATTAGCTTGATTCGTGGTGATCATAATTGGTTAAGAAATAAAAATCATCGCTTTGTTTTTATCTTTGATGGTTGGGACGAATTACCAACTGCGTCTAGAAATAATCAAAACCTGGAAAAATTTATTCAGCAAATTAGCGAATTTCAGCAACAATGTCAAAATGATCCAAGCATGGGACATAAGGTATTAATTACCAGTAATGTAATTCCTTTATCAATTATCTCTAATTTACCCACAAATTTAGAAAGAGTAGAAATCCTACCTTTAGATCAACAACAACAAGAAAAATGGTTAGAAAAATGGCGATCTCTACCCAATAATCACGAGAAAAATACAGATTTACAGCAGTTTCTAGTAAATCAAAAATGTCCTGCAATTATTCAAAAATTAATTTCTGAACCATTATTACTATACTTTTTGGCGGGAATGTATCGAGATGATCAACTGGTAATTGATAATTTAGCAGCAGATAATACTAGAACTGCTACAGCTTTAATTTATCAAGCAGCTATAAATTGGTTGATTTCTAAATCAGGTGAAACTTTCCATGATCAATTACCAAATTTAAAAGATATTCTTACAGAAGCTGCTGTTGCTGTCACCCAGTCAGGTGAAGAATTTTCGGCAATATCAATGCTAAAATCTCGGCTAGGAGATGATGCACAATCTATCAAGGATGACATTATCAAAACACCCTTAGCAAATTTTTATGTTTATCCTGATCATGAGTCAGACAATCAGGTAAACTTTAGCCATCAAAGTTTTCGTGAATTTCTATTTGCTGACAGTTTAAAATTAAGCCTCACTGCCTGGACACAGTATTATAATACAGAATCTGCGAAAGAATTAATTACCAATGAGACGGAGATGAATTGGCAGATTTATGATTTGCTGGGTTTTGGTATTCTTAGCAAGGAAATAGTTGAATATTTAATGGGTTTAATGATTGCTATTCCCAATTTTCGGTGGGTACAACTATATAGACGGTTAGATGATTTTTATGTTAATTGGTGTCAGGGTAAATTTGTTGATACGGCTGAAGAAACCTTACCCCAAACTAAGCTGCGAGAATTGCAAAATGCGGGCATTTATCAATTAGGTCAGCGTCAAGTAGATATTTATGCTGGATTAAATGTGATGATTTTACTTTTAGCTATCCAGCGTTATGCTCAAGAAGATGAGTTGCTCAAAGAGCATATAATTTTTTATCCCTCTGGTCAACCGGAAGACAATAATTTCACCTATCAATTACAAAATATTATTTATTACAGTAGTTGTTTGCAGGGTGAAAATTTCCGCAGTTTGGTTGGTCAATTTCTGAGTGGCGCTCATCTTCGCGGTGCAAGTTTGTTACAAATAAATCTTAGTTACGCAGATTTAACAGAGGCAGACCTTAGCCGCGCTAGTCTTTGTGGGGCAAACTTTAGCTATGCTAACCTTAACCGTGCCTATTTCATTGGTTCAGATTTAAGAGATGTAGATTTTTCTGGGGCAAATTTAGCAGAAACTTATTTGAGTGGTGCAAATCTGAGTCGTGCTAACTTATGCGGTGCAAATCTTCAAGATGTGGATTTGAGTCGCGCTAATCTGAGTGGTGCAGACCTGCGTGGTGCAAACTTTGATGGTGCAAACTTTATGGGCGCTATATTTAGTGATCATACCTTTGGCGATATCCGTTGGGATGAAAAAACTAATTGGCAAAATGCGGAAGGTTTAGAAATGGCAAAAAATGTCCCATTGACTTTAAAGAAACGATTTTTGAAAGACTTTTAATTTCTAGGCGGAGAAATTGGGCGGGGAAACCCCGCCCCTACTTTTTGTTTAAAATGGAATGATATGACGATATATTTAGATATCTATAATTGTCTCAATCTACCGTTTGTTATTGAATCTATGAAGTCTTATTTAGCCGCCGCTATTCAAATGACCAGTGTGCCTGATTTGCAAAAAAATTTGGCACAAGCAGAAGAATTAATTGATTTGGCTGTGCGTCAGGGTGCAGAGTTGGTGGGTTTACCAGAAAATTTCTCTTTTATGGGGGAAGAAAAGGATAAACTAGCTCAAGGAGATGCGATCGCTCAAGCAACGGAAACATTTCTCCACAAAATGGCACAACGCTTTCAAGTTACCATTCTCGGCGGCGGCTTCCCTATCCCTGTAGATAGTAACGGTAAAGTTTATAATACAGCATTACTGATCAATGCCAACGGTCAAGAACTCGCCCGTTACCAAAAAGTTCATTTATTTGATGTCAATGTCCCTGATGGTAATACCTATCAAGAATCTAGCACCGTCATGGCAGGACAACAATTACCTCCCGTTTACGCTTCCCCGGACTTAGGGAAAATTGGCCTTTCTATTTGCTATGATGTTCGCTTTCCCGAACTGTACCGACATTTATCTAATCAAGGCGCAGATATTTTATTTGTTCCCGCAGCTTTTACAGCTTTTACTGGTAAAGACCATTGGCAAGTATTACTCCAATCCAGGGCGATAGAAAATACCTGTTATGTGATTGCTCCCGCCCAAACTGGTACTAATTATAACCGTCGCCAAACTCATGGACACGCCATGATTATTGACCCTTGGGGTGTCATTTTAGCAGACGCTGGGGAAAAACCAGGAGTAGCGATCGCTGAAATCAAACCCACCCGACTAGAACAAGTCCGCCGCCAAATGCCATCCCTACAGCATCGCGTATTTTAGCCCCTCAAACCCCGCAGATCCACGATTTCTTCAAGAAGTCGGGGATCTATTTCCTAAGTAGGCAAAATTTCTTTTCCCAAACACTTGACATTATTCTAATATAACTGCTATATTCTCTATAGTGAATCCATTGGGGCGTAGCCAAGTGGTAAGGCAGTGGGTTTTGGTCCCGCCATCCCTAGGTTCGAATCCTAGCGCCCCAGTTATATAAAAAGCAAGTTTCAACAGCTTGCTTTTTTTTTTATACTAAAAACGGTTGAGACATAGACTTTTGTAAAATCACGAAAAACCTTGATTTGTAGGGGCAAACCCCCTGTGGTTGCCCCAAATAGTGAGGTAGGCACGGAGTGCTACTTAGGGCTTGCTGATAGCGTAGCGTGGCGTAAGCCATATAAAGCTAGAACTGAGATATATCAAGAGTTTGAAGGTAAAAAATGTGAAACAAGTGAAAGGAATAAGCGTTGAAATTACCAAAACCCTATCACTTGACCAAATTCAAGACTATTCTTCTCTTCTTCTAATTCTTCCTCCTGACTGGTCACTGAGCGACTTGTACTGAGCTTGTCGAAGTAAGTCGAAGTGCTGACTCCTAGCCCTCACAGATAACTTTTTCCGCAAACCCTACTTAAATATTCTCACAATATTTGCAGAAAATTTATGTTCCTCACACTGATTAGACATATACCTGTTTGAAAGTATTAGCCAAGAACTACTTGCTGAATATTTTCTGTTAAGTATATCTGTAATCATAGGAAGAATAAGTAGTGATTATTCACCAGAAAACATTGAGTATCAAAAAATATCTCTAAAAGTTTTCTAATCATCATCTTCTTCCCGATATATTGTTGCAATTTGAGAGGAATATGATTGTGGCTACAAATGCGATAACATTGAAAAAATTACTTACTAGCTCTACACATAGCGTAATTAATATCAAAAAAATAATTCCAATTGTACTTTACCATCGTTGGTTGATACTAGGAATTTCCTGTGCAGTTATGTCAGTAACAAGTCTTATAGCTATCACTACTAAACCGACTTATCAAAGCTATATGCAAATATTGGTAAGTTATAATTTAGATAAATCTTCACCAAATAGTAAGATAGAAAAGACAACAAAAGACCTACGTAAACCGCAATTATTATCCATTGACTACAGTAGTCAAATTAAATTAATGCTGAGTAGTAAATTAATACAGAAAGCTGTAAATTTACTGCATAGTGATTATCCACAAATGACCGTAGAAGATATTTATAGTAACAGCCAAATTGATAAAGTTTCATCTTTAGCACTAACTCAGTTACCAGGAGATACAGGAGTTAATCAAAATTTCAACCAAGTATTTTTACTCTCTTTTACAGACAAAGATCCTCTCAGGACTAAAAGAGTATTACAAGCTTTAGAGAAAGTATATCAGGACTATAATAACGATCAAAAAAATCAGCGAATTAATCAAGGATTAGTTTTTGTTAATAACCATATACCACAACTGCAAAAAGATGTATTAAAAGCCGAGAAAAAATTAGAACAATTTCGTCAACAAAATAATTTAATTGATCCAGTTTTACAAAGTCAAATTTTATTACAGTCTTTAGCAGATATTCAAAAACAGCGGCAAACAACTCGCGCTCAACTGCAAGATGTCCAGACTAGGCACAACAGCTTAGAACAAGCAATTGAATCTTCCAATCAAAATAACATAAATATTAACGATTCCCTGGAATCTAGACAATATCAAGCCTTAATTAGTGAACTTAATCAAACAGAACAAAAGTTAATGCAAGCTCGTATTCTTTATACAGAAAAACATCCTATCATCCAACAACTGAAACAGAAACAGCAAATTATTAGTACAATATTACAACAACAAGGACAAAATAAAGCTATTACTATTAGTAGTAAATCAAAATTATCATCACAAATAATCCCCAAGGTAGAAAATGATTTAACTCAATTAAAAATGAATGCACTAGGACTAATTGCTCATGATCGTGATTTGGCAAAATCCGAACAAGAAATTAGTTCTTTGCTGAATACATATCCCAGTTTAATTACAGAATATAAGAGGTTAGTTGCAAATATAGAAGCTTATCGTAAAACACTACAACAATTGACGCAGGTGCAAAATTCATTAGGTGTCAAAATTGCTCAAGAAGGTTTTAATTGGCAAATTTTAGAAGAACCCGCTTTAGGAATACATATAGGTAATTTGCGGTGGTTACTAATTGTTGGAGGAATATTCATCGGTCCAATATTGGGTTTAGCAGCAGCGTTGATTTGGGAGAGATTTAATAATGCAATTTTCTATACTCAGGATTTACAAAATTTGACCAATATTCAGTTATTGGGGTCAGTACCAAGATTAGGAAAACGTCAAAATAGTTGGAGAAGCCAATTCCAATCTATGGTTAGAGATAAATCTAAAAATTTAGATATTTCTCATCAAGGAATTATCAAAAATTTGCCGAATCATGAAACATTAGATATTATTTACCAAAATATTCAGATGTTAAATGATTCTCTACCTTTAAAATCATTGATGTTAACTTCTGCACTACCAGGAGAAGGAAAAACAACTTTGGCTTTAGGGTTAGGAGCTAGTGCGGCTCGAATGCACCAAAGAGTATTAATAATTGATGCTAACTTGCGTTCTCCCAGTTTACATAAAACTCTAGGACTGACCAATGATTGGGGTTTATCCTTATTACTGGTTGATGATATCAATACATCATTTAATACTTACGTCCAGCCTATCCACCCAGCTATTGATGTTTTAACTGCTGGTCCAATCCCTGCGGATGCGGTAAATCTGCTGAGTTCCGAGCGAATGCAAGAATTAATGGATTTATTTGAACTAAATTATGATTTAGTATTAATAGATGCACCCTCTGTTTTAGATACAGTTGATGGCAGAATTGTGGCTTCATTATGTAATGGAATTGTCATGGTAGGACGTATTGGTAAAGTTACTCCCAATAAATTGATGGAAGCTACAGAAATTTTAAGCAAGTTAAATTTAATTGGCATTGTTGGTAATGAAGTTTATGATTCTCGCCAAATATTGACACCATGAGAAGAGGAGTCAGGAGTCAGGAGTCAGGAGTCAGAAGAAGGAAGAAGAAAGAAAGAAGAAAGAAAGAAGAAAGAAAGAAGAAAGAAAGAAGGAAGAAGAAAATTACCCAGTCCCCAATCCCCAGTCCCCAATCCCCAATCTAGAGAATTGCTGAACTAGAATAGTAGACGCTTGTGATCAAACGATTAGCATGAAAATCCAACTTTTATTAGGCAATTTGTTTTCTGAGATTAAAGGTAGACATTGGTGGATAGGTATCCTGATCTGGTTTGCTTTACTTGCTCCTGCACAAGCATCTGTAATTCTGCGTGTGGCTATTGAAAGAGAAGTCAAACAGGTAAAAGTCGGTGCTTCTACAACCGCTATTGTTAAAGATAGTAGTGGTAAGACTCTGGGAGAATTACCAGGAATGAGTGCATTTGCGGCTCAAGCAGTTCCTGGAGGAGTAGCTTTAGATAGATGGCAATCGGGGTTATTTTGGATTGAACCCACCAATAAAGGATATGTTTATATTGGCGATCGCTGGTTTCGTGGTAGAACCCTAGTAGTCCCCACAGCCAACGGCTTAACCGCTGTTAACTGGGTAGATTTAGAAGAATACCTCTACAGCGTCATTGGTGGAGAAATGAATACTAGCTGGCCACCTGAAGCCCTCAAAGCCCAAGCGATCGCCGCCCGCACCTATGCCCTCTATGAACGCGAAAGACAACGGAGAAACCCCGTTTACGACTTAGGAGATAGTCCAGACCGTTGGCAAATTTACAAAGGTGTTAGTAGTGAAGCCCCCAAAACCTACAGCGCAGTAGACACCACCGCCGGCAAAGTCCTCACCTACAACAACCAAATCATTCTTTCCGTCTTTCACGCTTGTTCCGGTGGACACACCGAAAACGTCGAAGATGTCTGGGTTAGCAAAGAACCCTACCTGCGGGCTGTTCCCGACTTTGACCAAAATATCAAAGAATGTAACTGGGTAAAAACCTTTACCCCCGGAGAAATTAGCGCCAGAATTTCCGGTGTTGGTAATGTCAAAGACATGATTATCGAAACTCTTTCACCTTTCAAAAGTGTCAAATCCTTAAAAGTTATCGGTGATAAAGGGACTAAAGTTCTTAAAGGTGAAGAAGTGAGAACTGCACTCAGAATTAAAAGTACGCGTTTTATTGTTAATAAAGACGCAAATGGCAGTTTTATCCTCCAAGGATTAGGTTTTGGACACGGTTTAGGAATGAGTCAGTGGGGAGCTTACGAACTAGCAAAACGTGGTGCAAACCACCTGCAAATTTTAGGATATTACTACCAAGGCGTAGCCCTGACACCAATTCAAGCAAAGTAGGGGAAGTGGGGGAAGTGGGGGAAGTGGGGGAAGTG
>NZ_VIKX01000117.1 GCF_009711935.1 Dolichospermum sp. UHCC 0259
CCTACTTCTACCTACCCTATAAACTCTCGAAAGTGGGGGGAGAGTGAAAAACTACTTTCCTTGTGTCAACCCAACCTACATGAAGTGATTTTAGTCAATAGTTAAACAAAGATACTTTGATAAATTAACGCCAGTATAATTGCCGCAGTTGCACCAATCAGGGTATTAAAGATATTCACAACCTCATTGGTAAGCCAACTATATTTAGATTGCAAAGTTGCACCAATGACACTTTCTAAATTTGTAGCGATAAATGCGGCTATGACACTCCAAATAATACCCAGGGGATTAATTAAATTGACACTCCAGCCAATAAGGGCGATCGCTATTGATGCTACCATACCAGCTAATGTTCCTTCTAAACTCACCGCCCCTTCTGTACCTCTAGGCACTGGTTGGAGTGTCGTAATTAAAAAGGTGCTTTTACCATAAGCTTTACCCACTTCACTGGCTGTAGTATCAGATAGTTTGGTGCTAAAACTGGCAACATAACCCAAACATAACAAATATTTAAAATCAGGTAAAAACCATACTCCCAAGGCACATAAAGCCGCTATTAATGCTGAACCCCAAACGTTCTCAGGACCTCTTGCACCGGCACGTTTTTCCGCAATTCCGGCGGCTTCTTTTTCCGCCATACCAATGCGTGTTACCCCAGAACCGACAATAAAATAAAATACCACCACTAGATATCCTTGCCAACCTAGTGTTCCCCAAATGATAATTCCTAATAAACCAGCATTAAGTATACCTGCCGGGGTGAGCAATTTTTTGGGAATAATTGCGACTATTCCTAGTAAAATTGCATTTAAGCCTACTCCCATTAACCAGGGATTAATAGAATCTATTAAAGATAACATCTGTGATAAATTATGAGTATTTTCAGATTTTTATGCTAATCAAATGATTTTATCCTCTTTTACCACAGATTTATCATAATTTGACTTCTTCACTTGTATTTGTCAAACAGCTTAGTGTTAGCCATAACTTTGCAGCAAACCTACTCTTAGAGTTAATCAGCAACACCAAATATGCAAATTATTCTCTAATTTGCTGTTTCATTGCTTGTTGTACTACTTCAATATTTAATTCAAGTACATAAGAAATTTGTTCTCCGGTTAGCCCCTCTCTTAACAGTCTTGGAATTATTTCTAACTTCGTTTTTAGCTTTGTTTCTTGCTCAACTTCTTCCTTAACTTCTTGATAAAATCGAGTTTGTCGCCATTCTGTTAATCCAAACATCGCTTCTAAATCCTGACAGGTATAGGTGGAAAACTTGTAAATTAAGATTCTTTTCTACCTTGTGTTTTTATTGCTTGCTGCACCACTTCAACATCTAATTCTAGTGCTTCCGCAATTTGTTCTACACTCAAACCCATTTTCAAAAGACGAGGTATGGTTTTCAGCTTTGTTGCCAGTTCTGTTTCTTGCTCAACTTCTTGATAAAATCGAGTTTGTCGCCATTCTGTTAATCCAAACATCGCTTCTAACTCCTGACGGCTATAGGTGGAAAACTTATAAATTAGCATCCTTTCTACTAATTCTAAAAGATAACGACTGTTTGCCGCATCTACTTGTTGTACTAAATTAATTAAACTTCTTGCTGTTTGTATTGCTTCATCTTCAGGCGCAACTACTAATTGAATAATTCCCAAACCAATTGAAGATGATGTATCTGTTAATTCATCTAAATAAACTACATGAATTTGTCCCGCAGCTAGTGAAGTTTGATATGCCAAGGGTATTCCAGGATCAAGACTCCGTTTAGCCCACAATACTACAGCTTGCCATTTTTTATCAGGTTTATACTGGTTTAAATACAGAAATACTTCGGTAATCAACCGCCAGTATAAGTTATCATCATCTTGAAATTGAACTTCGACAAAATAAATGGGATCTTCTGGGTACTCGATTTTCGGTAGAAATACACCATCTATGCGACGTGCTAGTTCTTTTATTTCTACAGAAGAAAATTCGTAGTGTGCAGCTAGTTGGGGTGGTTTTTCCAGCAGTTCAAATAAAACGCTGGGGAGATTTTGTAGGAGGGTGTAAAATATTGTGTCTGTCTTCATTGTTGGTGAGAAGCAGAGTGTAAACTTTCGTTAGTTTACTGGAAAATAGGTATATAGAAGTAAACAATTATTTTGATTTTCAGAAATTACAGATTCCATAAATAACAAAGACTCCTGAAGGAGTCTTCGCCAAAAATTCATTTTTGGTATTCAGAACGTCTTTACCGGAATTCCTCGACCTTTAAGGTAACGGGATGTCATGTTGCAACCATGTCTGCTGCATCCTATATATTTATTATAGGTAATAAAGTGGGGTTTTTATGAAAATGTGATCGCACTGGTTTACATTTTGAGCTACTATGCAAAACAATAGATCGGCGAAGGATTTGAACCTCCATCTATACTCCTAGAATACCGTCTCCATGAAAGGGCATATTAGGGGATGGGACGCACAGAAGTGCATCCCGGAGATCGCATTTACCATCATGCTAACCATTGGTGAAGGATTTGAACCTTCATCTATCTCCTAGAATACCGTTTCTGT
Source organism: Dolichospermum sp. UHCC 0259 (assembly GCF_009711935.1). Taxonomy (GTDB): domain Bacteria; phylum Cyanobacteriota; class Cyanobacteriia; order Cyanobacteriales; family Nostocaceae; genus Dolichospermum. The sequence goes on from NZ_VIKX01000117.1 coordinate 2,557, forward strand.
GAAAGGGCATATTAGGGGATGGGACGTACAGAAGTGTATCCCAGAGATCGCATTTACCATCATGCTAACCGACTTAATTATCCATAATCATACTTATTTCTTGATCAGTTTGCAAGTAGTCTTGTTTCAATGTTTCTTTAATTCCATTTTTCCTTCGCTTGCTGGAAACTCCTCTGTAACGGATTTGTAAAGATTCGTAAATATCACTTATATTTAGACATTTTCTGCAAATTTGTCTAACGGATTCTTGCCAAACTTATTTTTTTTATTCTCTGGAATTTGTTCTGTTTTTTTAGAGGTTTTATTTTTTTGAGATTTCTTTGATTGTTTAACCATTGTTTATTACGTTATAAGGGTTTAATACGAGTGCCAATCATGACGGTGGTTGGTTTACAAATTTGTGTTAGTATATTTATTGTAAACCAATCGTGGGAATAAAAAAACCACAAAAGAAAATTTATAAATATGAACCAAACCATATTTCACCTCGCTTTCCCTGTCGCGGATATTCCCCAAACTAAAGCCTATTATGTTGACGGTTTAGGCTGCATTCCCGGACGCGAAAACCCCCACGCTTTGATTCTCAACCTCTATGGACATCAATTGGTAGCCCACGTTACCAAGGATATTCTAACACCTCAAAAGGCAATTTATCCCCGGCATTTTGGACTAATTTTCCCCCAAGAAGCAGATTGGCAAGAATTATTAGAAAAGGCAAAGAACAAAGATTTAAAATTTAGAGAAGAACCCAAATATCGCTTTAGTGATTCTCTTCTAGAACATCAGACTTTTTTCTTAGAAGACCCTTTTTATAACTTAATAGAATTTAAGTATTATCGTTATCCAGAAGCTATTTTTGGTAATGCTGAATGTACCCAAATTGGTGATAGAAATTAGTTGTCCATAACGAATTAAAGATGATAATATAGGACTACTATTTGATTATTGAATAAGACTCAGTACATCCTGAAGCCCTTTTTTGCTGTTCCCTGCTTCTATAAAAAATTCATAAATTAAATTGGATTACTATAGTAAAAATAGAGTGAGTTAGGTATTCCTCCTCACTGTTTTTATCATAAGCTATATAGGAGCAAAAAGAAATTTATATATAACAAGTATCATTGGTATGATTTTTTTGATTATTAAAATAGATATATTAATGTCAATTAGATTTATGGATATTCATAATTTAAGAATTAATTTTTAATAATATAAGGATAATATAATTGGTAGATAAATTTTTGCTAAAGTTTTGGAAAAAAATATTAAGAAAATTTGATCAACATCCATACACAAAATATCAAGCTGATTGTTTCTATCAAAAAGCTGTAGAAAAAAATCTTCACAATCTGCCTATTATTTCACCAGAGGATATTAATTTAGTTGATCTTGTCAAAAAAGAAGGAGTTGCGATTACTACTTTAGACCAATTGGGAATTATATCTACTCCTGATTTGCTTGAATCTGCACATATTCTCATGCCAAAAATATCACAAAATGTATTGTCTCACTCCAATGAAATTGTTATTCATGCTAGTCCACAACAAATAATGGAGTATCCAAAAATTTTCTTATGGGGAGTTGAACAACGGTTACTGAATATCATTGAAAATTTTCTTGGTGTACCTGTAGCTTATCAAGGTGTATATTTTCGTCAAGATATTGCTAACGAACTGGAAGCAGGTTCAAGATTATGGCATATAGATCAAGAGGATCGAAAAATTTTAAAGATTATCATTTACTTAAATGATGTTAGTGAAAATAATGGACCATTTCAATATATTTCCAAATCTTTAACATCAGAAATAGCTTATACTTTAAAATATACATCTGGTTACATTCCCGATAAAATTATGCAAAAAATTATATCTTCAGCTATTTATAAATCATGTACAGGAATGGCTGGTACAGTAATCATTGCTGATACTGCTAGTATTTTTCATCGAGGTAAGCCACCTATAACTTCAGATAGATTTACACTATTTTTTGATTACACTACTAGACGATATAAACAAGCATTATATGGTACATCTACTCTGCCATACAAAGATTTACTTTTATTGAGTAAACACATTTCAGAAACACAAAAGAAGTGTATTTTTTGGTAAAAAAATATTCATGATTTCACTGATTTTTTTAATATATTTGCCACTATTGATAAAGTTCTAGAATCTGTTAACATTAAAGGATGTAATAACACTGGTAAAGTTATATCTTTACCTATACCAAGTTGTGAACTTGTAGCGGGTAAAATCATTAAATCATAAGGTGTCCAAATAGATGTAAAATTCAACTCTTTTAACATCTCGACATCAGAATTTAAATCATTGAGAAAATCACTATGAGGACGCATTTGCAAAGCACCAGCCAGCCAAGTACCATAAGCAACGATAGTTCCATAATGAGGTGAAGATATTGTAATAAATCGCTGGACTCTATTTATTCCCCCCAACCGCTGAATATAATAACGGCTGACAATTCCTCCCATACTAAAACCTACTATATCTAGTGGTTGTGCTACTGCAAAGGTATCATTTACATAATTAGCTATCTGCTGGGCTAATTTCTCTAAAACCTCAGAACCATTATTAGGGATTAAATCCATCGTATACACCGATAAACCTTGTTGTCGCAGATGAAATGCCATTTTATTGAAAACCGCCCCAGTATCGTTAATACCATGCACTAATAAAACGGGATTTTGCTGTTTTGTTGTCATGATCTTAATTAGTTATTATTGTCGATAATTTAACTCAATATTTTAATCCTAAATAGGACTTCGCCATATAGACTAAAAACGGTTGATACATGGATTTTTATAAAATCACGAAAACTCCAGATTTGTAGAGGTTTAGCTCATGCTTTACCCCTACCCAGAGAATCAATTAATTAAGCCGTGTTGAGTATATTAGATTCGCTTACTTGACTCTGCATATATCATATCCGATTAACGTGAGTTCAACGGCGATCGCCAGAGGAAAAATACTAAGATTGATGGAAAAGAAGTGAAAAAATCATAAAAAAAGACTGAGACTACGTTAAGTGTTAATAGGACGGGGAAACCCCGCCCCTACAGTTAATAGAAATTAACCGAAATGTTTGATGATTGCGTCTGCAAATTCAGAACACTTTAATGGTTGTACAGGTGGTTCCATTAACCGCGCTAAGTCATAGGTAACTTGACCATTAGCGATCGCATCACCCAATCCTTTTTTAATTAAATCTGCGGCTTCTTGCCAACCCATATATTCCAGCATCATCACACCGGAAAGAATCACCGAACCAGGATTAATCCTGTCTAAACCAGCGTGTTTTGGTGCTGTCCCATGAGTAGCTTCAAAAATCGCGCAGGAGTCGCCAATATTTGCCCCTGGACCCATGCCTAAACCGCCAACAATAGCAGCAGCAGCATCGGATAAATAATCACCGTTCAAGTTCATTGTCGCCAGAATAGAATACTCATCTGGTCGAGTTTGAATTTGTTGGAAGATACTATCAGCAATGCGATCATTGACCATGATTTTCTCTTTCCATTTGCCATTTCCGTGACTGTCCCAAATTGTATTCAGAACCGTTTCCACTTCCTTGACAATTTGCGCTTTTTTCTCTGGAGTCAAAGAATCAAAACCAGGATCAATTTCATGGGCATTTTCTTCTAAGGAAATATTGGGGTTTCTCTCCTTATTACCCAAAATCCAAGATTCCCGTTCTGTCACGCACTCTTGACGAAATTCGCTGGTTGCTAATTCATAACCCCAATCTCGGAAAGCGCCTTCTGTGTACTTCATAATATTGCCTTTATGCACCAAGGTGACTTGTTGCTTATTTTTGGGCAATAACAAAGCGTGTTTAATGGCACGTCTCACCAAACGCTGAGAACCAGTTTTGCTGATGGGTTTGATGCCGATACCAGCGTCGAGGGGAATTTGCTTTTTACCGTGTTCTGGTGTAGCGGGTATCAATTCCTCATTTAGGAATTTTATCAGGCGATCGCCAATGGCACTCCCTTGCTTCCACTCAATCCCCAAATAAATATCTTCCGTATTTTCCCGATAAACAATCACATCCAATTTTTCAGGAGTTTTGTGGGGAGAAGGAGTTCCAGCGTAATATCGGCAAGGACGCACACAAGTATAAAGATCAAAAATTTGGCGTAATGCCACATTTAACGACCGAATTCCCCCACCGACAGGAGTAGTCAACGGACCCTTAATAGCTATGCCATATTCCTTAATCGCCGTCAATGTATCCTGGGGCAAATACTGATATGTACCATATAGATCACAGGCTTCATCACCAGCATAAACCCGAAACCAGCTAATTTTTCTTTTGCCCTTGTATGCTTTTGCGATCGCTGCATCCAGCACCTTTTCCGTCGCCGGCCAAATATCTATCCCCGTACCATCACCGCGAATAAAAGGAATAATCGGATTTTCAGGAACAACCGGTTCACCATTTTTGAAGGTAATTTTCGCGCCAGTATTGGGAGGAGTAATCTTTTCGTACATAATTCACACATTCCAAATAGAAAAAATTCACCAAGTAGGGGCGGGGTTTCCCCGCCCAATGAATGGGGTTTCCCCGCCAGCAGGAGTTAGGAGTCATAATTACCGTAACCCTATGACCCCTTACCTGATAAAGTATTGTTAGTTAGGATTTCACATCAGCCACCGAGAGTGACTTTTTTAGACACACACTCAAAGGCTTTCCAGATTCACCCAAGATTTCTGTAAACTACTTTTCGCTATTCGTCCTTCATTTTGTAGAATAACCGATAGCAATAGATAGTTTATTCACGCTCACGCTAACACGAGTAACGGCATGACAGACCCAATGATTGTATCAGGCACTACAAATGATCTCGACTCCCTTCGCCAAAAGTTAATCGCTGGGTCCGAAAAAGTCCAACAACAGATCATCCCGCAGTTAGCTAACTTGGGTAATGATGGGTTAGATGTGTTGAAGGAATTTTTGCTGAAACGTCGTGATACCCCAGCAACTTGGATTGATGGTAAAGTCTACCAAGTCATCTATAATACTAATGCACCGACAGATCAAGAATTTCTACAAACTAACTTTCCTGAAGGAATTGTACCTCTAAAATCGGACTGTGGGATCAGTTACAATTCTTTGCAAAAGTTACTTGCCAATCAAGACTTCCAAGCAGCGGATCTCTTGACAATTCAAAAGATGTGTGAAGCGGCAGGTTCCCAAGCAGTAAAAAGAAAATGGCTATACTTTACAGAAGTAGAAAATTTCCCCATTCAAGACTTACGCACCATCAATCAACTCTGGGTAATTCACTCAGAAGGCAAATTTGGCTTTTCCGTACAGCGCGAAATTTGGTTAGGTTTAAGTAAAAATTGGGTTAGTCTCTGGCCAAAAATTGGCTGGAAGGATGGTAATAATTGGACAAGATATCCTAACGGGTTTACCTGGGATTTAAGCGCTCCTAGAGGTCATTTACCCCTTTCTAATCAACTTCGGGGTGTAAGAGTCATGTCTTCTTTATTGTCTCATCCTGCTTGGACTAAGTAGTTAGATCCCCGACTTCTTTAAGAAGTTGGGAATCTGTAGTTAACCAACTGCAAAGTCTGTATATTGTCTCATCAAAGGCTCATGAAAAGCTAAAACAATATCTTCTTTTGGTACACCTAATTTAACCAATTCATCTGCTATACCAATTTCCGTTCCATCATGTTGTATCCAAATCTTGTCGTTTTTAATATCAAGATGTAAAACACAGCCATGCTGTCTGCGTCTGTTTTTCCAACCAACATACATTAACTGATAATGATTACCAACAGGATCAAAAATCAGTTGTTTCTCAATCTCATCTTTCTTTGAACCTATTTGAGCATACTCTCTGATAACTTGTTGAACATAATTTTGATATTGCTTTAGTTTTTCCATTCTACAATTTCCTCCTGAATCGGATCATAAACAATGATTTTAAGTTGATAATGTTCGACAACTGTTTTGATAAATTGCAATTGAAAGAAAGCGTGATAAACACCCAAAGGAACAGCCAAATATAAAACTCTTTCTGATTCTTTTTGTTCTAATGCAAAACGATAATTAAAAAACTGGCCAACCGCTGTATGAAATTGAGAAATACTAGATGTACCAGTGAAACTCTTAATTTCCACTGCTATTTTTTCTCCAGTTCTTTCAGCAGCTAAAATTTCCTCAGACCCAAGATCAATATACATTTCCACATCACCAACTTCAATCCTCAAAGGATCATCCGTGATTACCCAACCCTCTTTTTCTAATCCTTTCCTCACAGCATCATGAAAAATATCTTTAGCTGGCATTGGTTTAAAATTTAGTCTTTTTATATATTATTATAATAATATCTCCCCATGTCTAACCTCACAGACATCTCTGGAATACCCCAAATGGGGATCTAGAATTGGTAGATGTCATATTTTTTTACAAACAGAATCTTGACATTCTAAAGTAGATATGTAATTCTTTAGTGTTAAGACAGCTAAATAACTGCGATCTCAAGCAGAACTCTAACGCCCAAGCGTCAGTAGTTGTCTCAGCAGCAGGATTCCTAAGTTACTGCTAGTAGCTCGCTTTGTTCCTTTGTCTGAAAGTTAAGTTTGATTTCAGCCAAAACCAGCAAGTGCAAAGCGATTAGTTAGTGGCACTCAATAGTGGTGACAACTAAATTTGTGAGAAATTTTGAAGTTAGCAGAACCTAGCAAAAATAACGCCATCATGCCATTCTCAGAGAATCTAACATATATAACTAAGAATCTCAAAACAATTGCGTTATTGCTTGCAGAAGGAAAATAAAAAGCTATATTTTATCCTTCAGTGCTTGGTTCTAACTCGATAAATAGAGTATTTTATTTGCGAAATACTACTTCAAGATAAACAGAATTATACAAGCTGAACAAACTCACGAATTTGTTAGGAAAACCGGTTAAAAGTAAATTTTTTTAGATCAAATTTCAGCCGCAGGAACGAAGCGAACTGTTGGCAGTAATTTGTGAATCGTACTGCTGAGACTGAAACTGATTAATTTAGAGAAGCTAGATAAGAGAAAACTAACTTTTTAGTTTATTCTCTAATATGGCTATATTGCTAATAGATGTGTGGTTTTCCGATGCTGTTGACAAAAAAATCAACGGAAAATAATTCACATGAATTCCAAACAGAAACAAAGTAAAAAGCATCAACTGATAGATGAATATGGTGCTTGCTGTTGGTGGTGTGGTAAGTCGATATCAATAGATATGCTGACTATTGAACACCTCCGTCCTAAAAGTCGTGGTGGTTCTAACTCTTTGGAAAACCTAAGACTCGCTTGTTTAACTTGTAACCGTTCTCGTGGAAATAGTCTATTTCCACCAGGTGTAAAGGTAAATGTCTTTAAATAACACCTAAATCTTATTAGGTTTTTATTTTGTGAGGTGGGTATATTGCTCACCTCTTCACTTAATTAAATTCACAAATAATAAAAAAATAAAAATGCACAAACTTCTCGCATTCCATAACGAAGAACTTCTCCGTCAAGCATTAACCCATCGTTCTTATGTTAATGAACATCCAGGAGAAAAACATAACGAGCGCCTAGAATTCCTTGGTGATGCTATTCTCAATTTTTTAAGCGGTGAATATCTCTATCGGGAGCATCAAAACAAAGGAGAAGATGAATTAACTCGTCGTCGTTCTGCATTAGTAGATGAAAAACAATTAGCAAAATTTGCGGAAGCAGTTGGTTTAAACTTCAGAATGCGTTTAGGACAAGGTGCAATTCTCGATGGAGGATATAATAATCCTAATTTATTAAGTAGCACATTTGAAGCAGTTATTGGTGCTTATTATCTAGATAATAATTCCAATATTGAATTACTTCGTCCTATTGTAGAAACACTTTTTGCATCTGTACCTGAGAATATTGTTGTATCTCGTTCTAATGTAGATTCCAAAAATCGGTTTCAAGAATGGGTACAAGCTCAAGGTATCACAAATCCCCCTAAATATGTAACAGAACAAATAGGGGGACCATCTCACGCGCCAGAATTTAGAGCTAAAGTATTAGTAGAAGGTAGAGAAAAGGGAGAAGGTAAAGGAAAGAATAAAAAAGAAGCCGAAAAAGCTGCTGCTGAAGATGCGTTAGCGAAATTGAAAAAATCAGGTTTATTAGATTGATAATTATTGATTTTACTCAAAGGTGTAAAAATATCTTTTATATCTTTGAGCGAAATCAACTTTATTTCATTTCCATTTGTAAAGGCAAAATTACAGTAAAAGTAGAACCAACTCCCGGTTCAGAAACTAGCTTAATTTCACCTTGCAATAGTTTCACCAACCGCGAAACTATTGTTAAACCTAAACCACTACTATCAGGTAGGTGAGACTTTTGACTAGTGCAACGAAAATAGGGTTCAAAAATCTGTTTTTGGTTTTCTGGGGCAATGCCAATACCTGTATCAGAAACGATAAGTTCCCATTTTTGATCATCTAATACATGACAAGTAATCTTAATACTTCCCGACTCTGTATAGCGAATCGCATTACTCACAAGATTGATGATAATTTGTTGTAATTGAAAGGCATCTGTGATTATTTTTTGGGGTTCTTGTTGACAATTAACCACGAGAACTAACTCTTTTTCAGCAGCTAAAGGTTCAAGCATTTCACATACATTATTAATGATTTCACAGACATCAGGTGATGTAAGATCCAGTTTGATTTTGCCGGATTCATACCGTGATAATTCTAGTAAATCATTAATTAAACGTAGCAATTGTCTACCATTGCGTAAGACTCGTTCAATATGTTCGATATCATGATAGTTTTCTTTGTCATCCGTTTTTTGATGTTGACGTAAAAATAAATCAGAGTAACCAATAATTGAAGCTAAAGGCTGTTTTAAATCATGAGTTAGTAAAGAGAGATTTTCTCGGTTAGCATTAACTAATCGAGTTAGTTCCTGATTGTGTAAAGTTAAAGTGGTGTGCAGATGATCTAATTCCCGTAATCGTTCATCAACATAACTAATAAAACGCCGAGCGATCGCTTGATCAATCACCCTGTCAATCAACCGCATAGCCCGAATAATATCTGTAGGGGTTTCCTGCAATAAATCTGCGTATATAGTGTCAAATATTACTGTCCTTAATTGATGGTATTCTCTAGAAATTTCTTCTGGGTCAAAGCCTTGTGTAGCGCGAAACAGCCCATGTTCCCAACTAGCCGTTACTATTGATTTAAAATCACTACCCTGAAATTTTGAACCCACATTCAGCATGAGTAAATATACTCAAAATATTTTTACCAGCAGGTTATTTTGCCAAAAAAAGAATTTCATAAAAAAGCTAAAACCCAATCATAATAACCACTTCATGCTTTTTGCCATCTAGGTCGGTATTCAATGAATTTAATCTCAAACCAACTAATTTATTGACAATATTATCAATAAGATTGATTCAGACTTTAGGTGGAGAGCGATCTGCTTGCAGCAGCGCTTCGCTATCGCACTAATATAGAATTGCGTATCATTGTCTGAAAGCCTTGTTATCATTGGGTTATGGATAATTCCGAAAATTCAAAAAACACCTGCGGAATGTGGGATTGAATTTTTATAAAAAATGCCTGATACACTGTCTACCATTGGATAGACATTTCTCTACCTTTGGTGATTCTTTGGTAAAAATTAGTAATATAATGGAGGGCGGGGAAACCCCTACAGGCTTGGCGATAAAAAACTGTACTTCATAACAGCAGGTATTGCTGTAAATATTTGGTTTATTTACGCCGTGCTGTACTAACAATTTACCTCCATAGCTGAATACTCTACGTATATAGTATTATAAAATACTTATAGTATATATAAACTATCTTGGTGTCAAGTAACAGTTTAGTTATCTCATAAAACCTCTAATTCCCATAAACAAGCTACAATTTACAATAAGAAATTGTTAAAAAACTTTACGTTGATAGCTGGAAATTTTCTGTGTCACAGCCTAATATTACCCAAACCTTTACATTTGATTCTATTGATGCCGCTTTGGCCGATCTCAAAGCGGGTCGTATCATTGTTGTCGTAGATGACGAAAATCGAGAAAATGAAGGCGATTTAATTTGTGCCGCCCAATTTGCCACTCCTGACATGATTAACTTCATGGCTGTAGAAGCCAGAGGGCTGATTTGTTTGGCTATGACAGGCGATCGCCTCGATGAACTAGACTTACCATTAATGGTCAGCAAACTCACAGATACTAACCAAACCGCCTTTACAGTTAGTATTGATGCTGGTCCCCATTTGGGCGTTAGTACCGGCATTTCCGCCGAAGACCGCGCCCGGACAATCCAAGTCGCCCTTAACCCAGACACCAAACCGGAAGAATTACGCCGTCCTGGTCATATTTTTCCCCTGCGGGCTAGACCGGGAGGCGTACTCAAACGGGCAGGACACACAGAAGCTGCTGTAGACCTGTCCCGACTAGCTGGACTCTATCCAGCCGGTGTAATTTGTGAAATTCAAAACCCCGATGGTTCAATGGCGCGGTTACATCAGTTAGTCGAATATGCCAAAAATCATCACCTGAAAATTATTAGCATTGCTGATTTAATCAGTTATCGTCTCCAAAACGATCGCCTAATATATAGAGAAGTCATCACCAAACTCCCCAGCCAATTCGGTCAATTTGATATCTACGGCTACCGTCACACCCTAGATAATACAGAACACGTTGCCATTGTCAAGGGAGATCCGACAAATTTCGGTGATGAAGCTGTGATGGTGCGAATGCACTCGGAATGTTTAACCGGTGATGCGTTGGGTTCTTTGCGTTGCGACTGTCGGATGCAATTACAAGCCGCATTAAAAATGATTGAGGATGCAGGACAAGGTGTCGTTGTTTACCTGCGTCAAGAAGGACGAGGGATAGGCTTAGTTAACAAACTGAAAGCCTATTCCTTACAAGATATGGGCTTAGATACCGTTGAAGCCAATGAACGTTTAGGATTTCCCGCTGATTTGCGTGACTATGGTATGGGGGCGCAAATTCTCATGGATTTGGGCATCAAAAAAATCCGTCTGATTACCAATAATCCCCGGAAAATTGCTGGTGTCAAAGGTTATGGTTTAGAAGTTGTAGATCGTGTGCCGCTGTTAATTGAGTCTAATGATTTCAATTCCTATTACCTAGCTACCAAAGCCAAGAAATTGGGGCATATGCTGTTACAAACTTATCTAGTCACAGTAGCAATACATTGGCAAGATGAACCAGAATCCGTCACCGAACGCTATAAACGGTTAGAGAAAATACGGCATTTATCAAAAGATCAGCATTTATTGTTACAGGAAGAAGCCCGTCCCTTGGGAATCGCTTTATTTGATCAACCATCTTTAACTGTGCATTTGGGTTTTGATCAAGCGAATATTGCTGAATCTAATTGGTATCAACAAAAAGGTCATCCTTACCTGCAAGCAATTTGCCAGATTTTAGATGAAATCGTCACTTTACCCTACATTCAAAAAATGGAATTTCTGATTGCGACGGGTAGCGATCCTTTGAGTAATTTGCAGGTACAATTAGACAGGCAAACTTTCGCTGATGGTATCTTACCTTCATCTTTACAAGATAACTTGCACACACAGCACATTTACAGTTTTAGTAAGTAGGATGTTCTAAATTTCCCCACATTGATAATATACAGCAGATTGCAAATTAATAAGGTACAGGATCTAAATTCAAAGCTAGACAGCCAGTTTTACTCCTGACTCCTAACTCCTGCTGTATTACCCAAAGCGATTACTGGCTTTTTGCAGAGCGATCGCTATCTCACCGAATCAGAGCTAAAATTCAAAGTAGGTGGTCAAGGTGTGAATGCTGATATCAATCTCAAAACCAAAACCATTGTCCAGTCAGAAAATAACTGCTATGGCACAGTAGAATTGATAGAAATTATGCAAAAATCATGAAATACAACCAACTCGGTGCAAGCGACCTCAAAGTTTCCGAAATTTGTTTAGGAACTATGACCTATGGAAATCAAAATACCATTGAAGATGCACATCAACAACTAGATTATGCTATCAACCAAGGAATAAATTTTCTAGATGCTGCGGAAATGTATCCCGTACCTCCTCGTAGTGAAACCCAAGGAAAAACAGAAACTTATATTGGCGAATGGTTACAGAAACAGCAAAGAGATAAACTCATAATTGCTACCAAAATAACAGGACCTGGTCGTTATTTATCGTGGTTAAGAGGAGGAAATAATAAAATCAACCATGATAATATTACACAAGCAGTAAATGATAGTTTACAGAGATTACAAACAGATTACATAGATTTGTATCAAATTCATTGGCCAGATCGTTATGTTCCCACATTTGGACAAACAACTTATAATCCAGAATTTGAGAGAGAAACTGTTTCTATTACTGAACAATTAACAGCATTTGCTAATATTATTCAAACGGGAAAAATTCGCTATTTGGGTTTGAGTAATGAAACTCCTTGGGGAGTTAGTGAATTTATTCGCATTGCTAACGAAATGGGATTACCCAAAGTTGTTTCCATTCAAAATGCTTACAATTTACTAAATCGTAACTTTGATTCAGCCTTAGCAGAAGTTTCTCGCTATACAGATGTTGGTTTATTGGCTTATAGTCCTCTTGCTTTTGGTTTTTTAACAGGTAAATATATAGAGACTCCAGAACTAAAAAATACGAGAATATCTCTCTTTCCAGGCTTTGGACAACGTTATCTAAAACCCCATGTTCAAAAACCCATAGTTGCTTATGTAGAAATTGCCAAAAAATATAATCTCACACCTGCACAATTAGCAATATCTTTTGTTAAGAGTCGCTGGTTTGTTAAAAGTACAATTATTGGGGCGACAACTTTACAACAATTGCAAGAAAATATAGATAGTGTGAATGTAATTTTGGATAAACAAGTATTAGAAGAAATAGATACAATTCACACTCTTAATCCTAATCCAGCCCCGTAATTTTCTGCGAATAATAATTACAATAGAGACACCAAGAAATAAACTTATTTCTACATAAATAACCTGCGATTTATCTAAAAAACTCGGAGGTTATTTTTCACTTTATATTTCAGTATAATTTATTTATGAATTTTATTGATTTGATAACTACCAAATTTTACCCATATCCAAAACAAATCCTGGTAAAGTAAGATCACAACTCACAGTATCAGGATTTTCTAAACATTCCTCTATTTGTCCAGGACGATAAATATAAACTCGGCGATTTTTGCGGTCAATTAATAAACCTAATTGGATTCCTGGTTCTTGCATATATTCCTGCATTTTATCTTTTAAAGGCTGCAAATTATCAGAATTTGACCTTAATTCAATGACAAAATCAGGACAAATAGGTGCAAATTTCTGTTGTTGTGCAGGTGTAAGTTGATTCCATCTTGCTAACTTCATCCAGGAAGCATCAGGAGAACGTTTCGCACCTGTGGATAGTGTAAATCCTGTACTGGGACTAAAAGTTATACCTGTACCATCTTTTTCTGACCATACCCATAACTGTCCAAATATATTACCTTCTCTATTTCCTGTTTCTGAACCTGCGGGTGACATAATTGATATATCTCCAAATCTATTTCTCTCAATGCGTAAATCACGGTTTTCTTGACAGAAATCAAAAAATTGATCATCTGTCATTTGCACTGATGAGGGAAAATGTAATATCAAAGGTGATGAAATCATAATTATTTCTTCCATCTGAAATTAAAATCAATTTTACCACAAGCTCTTGCTGAAATTAGCTAACATAGAATTACCACCGATTGAGCAATTAAAAGCAGAATTAAACGCAAGTATCGTGAAAATTCCCTATCAGATATAAAATATAAGCATTGAACAAAGGTTAAATATGCGATTACTACATACAATGCTTCGCGTCGGTAATTTAGAAGAGTCCTTGAAATTTTACTGCGATTTTCTGGGAATGAAGTTACTTCGCCGTAAAGATTACCCAGGGGGAGAATTTACCCTGGCTTTTGTTGGTTATGGAGAAGAAAGTGATCATTCAGTTTTAGAACTCACCTACAATTGGGGCGTAGAAAAGTATGATTTAGGTAATGCCTATGGTCATATCGCTTTGGGTGTAGATGATATTTACGCTACCTGTGAGACTATTAAACAACTGGGTGGTAAAGTAGTTCGAGAACCAGGACCCATGAAACATGGTTCTACAGTAATTGCTTTCGTGGAAGACCCAGATGGTTATAAGGTTGAATTGATTCAAGCGAAAACTCCAGCATAATTGAGGGTAGTGGGTAGGAAGAGAACTTCTTTACCCATTACCCAATTCCCCCCCTAAACTTAAATTACAAGTCTAAAATCTAAAATTTTACAAATGCAGCCTACAGATCCTGATAAATTTACTGATACAGCCTGGGAAGCGGTAACAAAATCCCAAGACGTGGTTCGTGCTTATAAACAACAACAATTAGAAGTTGAACATTTAATTCTCGCTCTTTTAGAAGAACCAACTAGCCTAGCTACAGCCATTCTCACCCGTGCGGAAGTTGATTCTGTGCGGTTTAAACAACAACTAGAGGCTTTTACTCAACGTCAACCCAAGGTTGGGAAAAGTGATCAACTTTACCTGGGGCGGAATTTAGATTTACTTTTAGATAAAGCTGATGAAATTAGAACCAAAATGAGAGAGGAGGAAATCTCAGAAGGGCATATAATTTTAGCGTTTGGTAATGATGAGCGTGTCGGTAGACGGTTATTTAAAAGCTTAAATATAGATATTGCTCAGGTAGAACTTGGGGTTAAATCTGTTCGCGCTACTCCCAAAATTAAAGCATCTTCAAAAGCAGAAGCAGATGTACAAGAGGAAGCTTTAAAAAGATTTGGACGAGATTTGACAGAACAAGCAAAAGCAGGAAAATTAGATCCAGTTATTGGTAGAGATGATGAAATTCGCCGGGTCATTCAGGTTTTATCTCGTCGTAGCAAAAATAACCCTGTGTTAATTGGTGAGCCAGGAGTTGGCAAAACTGCGATCGCCGAAGCTTTAGCTCAAAGAATGGTCAATGGTGACGTTCCTGAGTCTTTGAAGAACCGCCAATTGATCTCTTTGGATATCGGTAGCCTGATTGCAGGAGCAAAATACAGAGGTGAATTTGAAGACCGTTTAAAAAATGTCCTCCGGGAAGTTACGGAATCGAATGGGCAAGTAGTTTTATTTATTGATGAACTCCATACCGTTGTCGGCGCTGGTTCTAATCAACAAGGTTCAATGGATGCTGGAAACTTGCTTAAACCAATGTTAGCGCGGGGTGAATTGCGTTGTATTGGGGCAACTACCTTAGATGAATATCGCAAATTTATTGAAAAAGATGCAGCCTTAGAAAGACGTTTTCAACAGGTATATGTAGATCAACCAACCGTAGAAAACACAATTTCCATTTTGCGAGGTTTAAAAGAACGTTATGAAGTGCATCATAATGTTAAAATTTCCGATTCCGCTTTAGTCGCTGCTGCAACTTTATCAGCGCGTTACATTGCTGATAGGTTTCTACCTGATAAAGCTATTGATTTAGTTGACGAAGCCGCAGCGAAATTGAAAATGGAAATTACATCCAAACCAGCGGAATTAGAAACCATTGACCGGCGTTTAATGCAGCTAGAAATGGAAAAGCTGTCATTATCTGGAGAAGAACAGAGTATTTCCCCAACCAAAGAACGATTAGAACGGATTCAAGAAGAAATTGCTACTTTAACAGTCAAACAGCAAATATTTAACGAACAATGGCAAGGTGAGAAGCAGATTTTAGAATCTATCAGCGGGTTAAAAAAAGAAGAAGATGCAATGCGGGTGCAAATTGAACAAGCAGAGCGTGACTATGATTTAAATAAAGCCGCTCAACTCAAGTACGGTAAATTAGAGGGAGTGCAAAGAGAACGAGAAGTCAAAGAAGCGAAACTTTTAGAAATGCAAACCCAAGGTTCGACTTTGTTGCGCGAACAAGTTACCGAAGCTGATATTGCCGAAATTGTCGCCAAATGGACAGGAATCCCCGTAAATCGGCTTTTGGAATCAGAACGGCAAAAATTACTGAAATTAGAAAGTCATTTACACGAACGGGTAATTGGTCAAGAAGAAGCCGTTTCCGCCGTCTCTGCGGCGATTCGTCGCGCCCGTGCGGGCATGAAAGACCCCTCCCGACCCATTGGTTCATTTTTGTTTATGGGACCAACTGGCGTGGGTAAAACCGAACTCGCCCGCGCCTTAGCTCAGTTTCTCTTTGATTCTGATGATGCTTTGGTGCGTTTGGATATGTCCGAATACATGGAAAAACACTCAGTTTCCCGCTTGGTGGGTGCGCCTCCCGGATATGTTGGTTATGAAGAAGGGGGACAACTTTCGGAAGCAATTCGCAGACATCCTTACTCGGTGGTGTTGTTAGATGAAGTAGAAAAAGCCCACCCCGATGTATTTAATATTTTGTTGCAAGTGTTGGATGATGGTAGAGTTACGGATTCCCAAGGACGGGCTGTAGATTTTCGGAATACCGTCATAGTCATGACTAGCAACATCGGCAGTGAACATATTTTGGATGTATCTGGGGATGATTCCAAGTATGATTTGATGCGTAATAAAGTTATGGAAGGCTTGCGAAGTCACTTCCGCCCCGAATTTCTCAACCGCATAGATGACTTAATTCTATTCCACGCCCTTAATCGTTCAGAAATGGGGCATATTATCCGTATTCAACTCAAACGGGTGGAAAATCTGCTCAAAGAACAGAAAATCTCTTTTGAAATATCCCAATCCGCTTGTGATCATCTTGTAGAAGCTGGTTATGACCCAGTTTACGGCGCACGTCCATTAAAACGGTCAATTCAGCGAGAGGTAGAAAATCCCCTAGCTACGAAGTTACTGGAAAATACCTTTGTTTCTGGTGATACTATCATCATTGATAAGGCTGAAACCGGGTTAAGTTTTAGTAAAAAACTTTAAATAAATTTTCATTAATAAATAGGGGGCTTTCTATGGAACTTATTTCTTCATTGGGGATTACAGGTTCGCAATATCTTTCCAAGAAAAGATTTATTAGTTATCATCATCAGTCGCGGTTATTGTTTTCCTTGGGTAGTCAAGTTAAAAATGTTCTAGAAATTGGTATTTTTAATTCTTTGCTTACAGAAATACTCCGACAAAGTAACTATAACGTAACTACGGCGGATATTGATCCTAGTCTCAAACCAGATATAATGTTGGATTTGACGGCGGATTTTACACTACCAAAAGACAAGTTTGATGCAATTGTTCTGTTTCAAGTATTAGAACATTTTCCCTACGAAAAATCTGAATTAGCATTGAAAAAACTCGCCGCAGTTACTAAGAAATATTTAGTGATTTCTATTCCCAATACTACTCAATATCTGTCATTGCAAATTAAAACTTCTTTTTTACTGAAAGCCAGACATTTACTCTGGGAAATTCCCCAATTTTGGAGTACAACACCACTTTGTGATGAACATTATTGGGAATTGGGATTGAAAGGATATCCCAAAAAACGATTTTTGGAATCTGTGGCTAAAGCTGGTTTGATAGTGAAGGAAGAATATATTGATCCTACTTTTCCATATCACTACTTTTTAATCTTAGAAAAAAGATAAGTGCGACGTTATTTACCCAAAATTATCAACCATAATGTATCCTCATTTATCCGCTTCAATGATTTGTTATACAGCCTTAACTTGTGTTGCGGAGCAAATCGCCTTAGCAATCCCCCCTAAATATTTTATCCGAAGTAAACATGGCTTAAAGCACTTTATCTGCCAGCCTTTAAAACTTGTTCGGCTGTCAGTTTTAAATTTGGGAATGTCAGCGAAGTAATGGGTTGATTGCCTCGAATCTGCTGAATTTCATACTCTCCTTTCACTAACGTACAAATGGAAAGGGTAGGTTGTTTCGGTTTCCCAATATGTCGAGTCCCACCTAGACCCGCATAATCCGCAATCCAATATTCAGGAATACCTAAAATTGCATAGTCTTCGACCTTACGCGCATAGTCGTTTTGCCAGTTGCTACTAACTACTTCCATCACAAATTTAATCGAACTACCCAGCGTGAGGATTGATTGGTCATTCCAAAGTAGTTCTTTTGTTAGTTCATTGCGGTCAACAACCATAACATCAGGTCTAAATGCTGTCATACCCAAGTTAGAAGGACGTAACAATCCTCGCTGAAGGACAAACCAATTTAAACATAAGGCATCAATTTGGGCGCAGATTTTTGTGGTGGTAAAAGCTGAAACTTCTTCATGGTAGCCTGTTGGTTCTAAATCAAACACCTCTCCATCAATCAATTCGTAGCGGTTACTGTCACCATAACGGACGATAAAATCGCCAAAACTTAGTAACTGCTGTTGTATTGGTATTTCGGTTGCAATGGTCATAGGTCAACTTAGCCCCATCAATATCATCACTCTAGCATTTTCGCTAAATTCATCCTGCGCCGTTTTTTCAAATTCTCACACTGCTTTCGCTAGTGGCATGAATATTTCAACGGATTCAAACGGTACAGATATTTTGTCTTCTTCTGTCCGTTCAATTAATCCCAGTTCTTCCAGGCGATTTACGTCTGTGTGTACGTTTGAATAGTTTCTTTCGGCTGTTTTTGCCAGCGCGTAAATACTGCATGGCTCTATTTTGCTTAAAGTATCAAGCAAATCAAGTCGAGCAGGCGTTAGCTCGCTAAAAAGTGATTTTGCAGATTCAAATGAAAGTCTAAAATTTACTGGCTTTCCAATTTCGGAGTCTTTAATTTGTTGACGAGCAGCTCGGATTGCAGAACCACCCTTGGCTACTTCAATAATTGCTTTCATGATTCACTCCAGGTTTCAATGTCTTTTTCAAAATCGTCAAGCAATTTATCAATGCTTGTGAACTATATTATGGTACGAAGGATGGGCAAGCGATCGCCCTAAATTTTTTTTAAATAGTAACAGTAGGATGTGTTAGCGTAACGCATAATAATTACAAACTAATCATAATTAAAAGTAAAAAGGCGCGTTAAGTAACCCACTTTACAATATCTGGAATCATATTTAAGCATCTAATATGAGGATTACCTGATAGTGCATCACTGGCCATAGCCCTGCATATAATCAGGATTTGTTGAAAGATCGCCTGGTCCCTCCCCTGCCCCAATCGAAGCTTGAGCTACCTCAAAAAACGAGAGGGAATTTGTTTCTAGAGACGTAGTGATTGCTTCCTGACGTTTTTTCCAAAGAGATTCTACAAAAGTTAACACCTGATATTGATCTTCCGTCGGTAATACCTCTACCGTTTGTAAAATTTGTTTAGATAAGGCAGACATACTATTTATTCCTGCAAAAGACACGACCTTATAATTATGACGAATATAACATCAACTTCTCCATTATGAAAGGCGAACTGCTTGCAGCAGAGCTTCGCTATAGCCCCATAGGTTATGCTACAATGACCAGAGTTATTTCTCAAACAAAATGCAATGCGACAAGTTTCAGTTTCAGAAGTAAAGGAAGATTTTGCTTACATTATGGATAGCGCCCAACAAGAACCCATTCTTGTTAAGGAACATGACCGCAATTATGTGGCTATTATTTCGATGAATGATTATGAGGATTTGGTAAAGATTAAAAATCTGCGTTTAAAAAATATATCGGCGGATTTAGGGGCAGAAGCTCAGGCAAATGGACTAACCTTAGAACTGTTAAACGAGATACTTAACAGTGATGCTTAATCGCTATATTTTGGATGCTAATGTCTTAGTTAGTGCTGTTTTATCTCCTGGTTCTAATGCTAATCTGATAGAGTATGTAAATCAGCAACAGTAGGATATGTTAGCAAGGCTAGGTCAATTATAAGTAATTTTAGGAACTGAATGATATGATAAAGATTGTCTAAAATTATGCCTTAACATTTGCAGATATGCCTCTAAGTTGGAATGAAATTAAGCAAAGGGCGATCGCCTTTTCTAAGGAATGGGAAAATGAGACTTCGGAGAAGTCAGAGTCGCAATCCTTCTGGAATGACTTTTTTAATGTGTTTGGTATTTCACGGCGAAGAGTAGCTAGTTTTGAGAAACCAATCAAAAAGGCGGACAATAAACAGGGTTTTATCGATCTTTTGTGGAAAGGAATGATTTTGGTGGAGCATAAGTCTAGGAGCAAGGACTTAGATAAGGCTACACAACAGGCAAAAGATTATTTTCCAAATTTAAAGGAGCATGAATTACCGAAATATATTTTAGTTTCGGATTTCCAAAAATTTAGGCTTTATGATTTAGATACGAACGAAACCAAAGAGTTTGAGCTACAAGATTTTGTAAATCATGTGCATCTATTCGGCTTTATGGCGGGATATGAAAAACGGGTTTATAAGGATGAAGATCCTGTAAATATTGCGGCGGCGGAATTGATGGGGGATCTGCATGATCGCCTCAAAGAAATTGGTTACATAGGGCATGATCTAGAAGTATATCTAGTGCGGCTATTGTTCTGTATGTTTGCTGATGTAGTTTTTCACTCTCCCCCCACTTTCGAGAGTTTATAGGGTAGGTAGAAGTAGG
>NZ_VIKX01000118.1 GCF_009711935.1 Dolichospermum sp. UHCC 0259
CCTATCCCTGTTACTTCCTAATTCCTTTTTAGTGGGGGAGTGTGAACAGTTACTTAGAGATTTAGTCACAGATGTTTTAAATATCTTTGCTATTTCTAACGAAGGATTTCGTAACAACAAAAAAGAACCAGGAACAGAAGATGTTAAACGAATTTGGAATTATGCCCAAACCTGGGTAAAAGGAGACCTAAAAATGCAAGAAAAACTCAAACTCATTCAGCGCATTGTCACAGAATACCGCCAATTTTATCAAGTGAATATTGGTGAATCTAGTCATGCAATTCTCTTGCCAATTTCTAAAGCATTAGAAGTAATTCTCACAGTTCCCGAACATCTTGATCGGCAAGATATCATCTTTCAAGGTGCAGGACAATTACATGATGCTTTAGAAAGACAGGAAGTTTATAAACGTCCTCTATTAATGGATAAATCTGTAGATATTTCTACGCGAAAGAATCAAGAATTAACGGCAATTCATCAATTTATGACCACCTGTGTTGATGATTTATTTTGTGGATTGTATAAAGGCGATCGCGCACTTCTTCAAGAAAACCGTAACCGCATTAAATCTGGCGCAGAATTTGCCTATCGTTGGTTAGCTTTACAACAAAAACAAACAGAAAACCCTGAATTATAAGGAATCAAAAACATGGACTTTTTAAACACCATCAAACCTGAATTTCATACCTCTTTCCCACGTTTAGCATCTGGGAAATACGTTCACTTTTTAATGTTACGTCATAGTCAATCTTTCCCCGTCTTTCAAACTGATGGAGTTCTTAATACAGCACGAACTCAAGCAGGTTTAACAGCAAAAGAACCTATTAGTCGGTTAGTAATGTTCAAACGTAAACAAATCACACCCGAACGATTAGGAGGAAGAGAATTATTACGTTCTCTGGGTTTAACCAGTAGTAACGTCACAGAAAAAGATAAATTCTGTGAATACAATGGTGAAAACTCCTGTAAAAAATGCCCTGATTGTATTATTTACGGTTTTGCAATTGGTGATAGTGGTTCAGAACGTTCTAAGGTTTATTCTGATTCTGCTTTTTCCCTAAGTTCCTACGAACAATCTCACCGCAGTTTTACCTTTAATGCACCATTTGAAGGGGGAACAATGAGCGAAAAAGGAGAAATGCGAAGTGCAATTAATGAATTAGATCATGTACTCCCAGAAGTCACATTTCCCACCGTAGAAACCCTGCGTGACCCTACATTTGAAGGCTTTTTATATGTCTTGGGGAATCTGATGCGAACCCGTCGTTATGGCGCACAGGAATCACGTACAGGTACAATGTCAAATCATATTATTGGCATTGTTATTTGTGATGGGGAAATATTTAGTAATTTGCATTTGACTCAAGCATTATATGATGCCCTCAAACCAGATATTCATGCCCCAATTTCCGATATTATCACCCAAGCAACAGCCGTGACAACCAATTTACTTAATCAAGAACCTATTCGGAAAAACCAAGTAATTATAGGTTCACAATTAACTGATTTATTAGGTGAAGTTTCAGCTATTTATCAGAATGAAACCGCATTACAGAATACCCTCACAACTCTATATCAACAAACCAAAACCTATGCAGAAACCTATGGTGCTGTAGCCAAAAAAGGCAAAGGTAAATAATACCCAGATCCCCGACTTCTTTCATTTATTGTGTCCATAAATGATAAATTAATCACAGAAGTCGGGGATATTATCTCCTCATTACATTAATATTTCCCATCCCCAACTTATAAATAATATGATTCTCTACCAATGTGACTTAACCTTACATGATAACGTTTTCTTTGCTAGTCGGGAAATGGGTATTCTCTACGAAACCGAAAAATATTTACACAACTGGGCATTAAGTTTTGCATTTTTTGAAACCGTATATATTCCTAAAGTCTATCGTGTCAAAGGTGTAAATGCTCAAAAACCTAGTTATTTAGATTCTAGTCAAGAACAAAATCTTTTACATCTAAACAATGCAGGAATTTATGTTTTTCCAGCTTTACCTATTACTTGGTCATATCAAGTTAATACTTTTAAAGCTGCACAAGTTGCCTATTATGGAAAATCTGCACAATTTGGTGGTGAAGGGGCAAGAAAAAATTATCCTGTTAACTATGGTCGTGCTAAAGAATTAGCAATTGGTAGCCACTTCAAAACCTATATTATTGCTTCTGAACCAATCAAAATTCCTAATTGGATTCGCTTGGGTAAATGGTCATCTAAAATCCGAGTTGAAACAAGTATCATCACAGATATTAAACACAAATCAGGAGAATATATTACCAAACATCCTTTAAATCCATTAGATTTATCCACGTCAACTAAATTATTACTTTATAACCGGATTGTGATGCCTCCTGCAAGTTTAGTCAGTCAATCCCAATTGACAGGAGATTATTATCAATTACCTGATCAAACTTGTTTACCTATAGGAATAGCTTATGGGGCAAGTATTACAGAAGAATAAGATCCCCGACTTCTTTGAGAAGTTGGGGATCTGAAAACACACATTTTTCTAAAAAATATGAATTTACAAAGTTTAGTTATCCAATTAGGTGCTGCTAGTGAAAATACAATTCCTGCTACATTAGGTAGGGCGATTCATGCTCAATTTTTGCAATGGTTAACTTTAGGAAATCCTCAAATAGCAACCGCAGTTCATGATAGTCAAGAATCACCTTTTAGTTTATCAGGATTAATTGGTTATCGGCGTAAACAAGGCACACAATTAGGTGATGATTTTCTGATTCGGATTTCTCTTTTAGATGGTAATTTAATTGCACCATTATTAAAAGGTGTAGAGTCTTGCCAAGACAAAGCTATTTATTTAGGAAAATGTCCTTTTGTAATTCGCAGTATTTATTCATTACCAGAAACTCATCCTTTAGTATGTTGTTCAGACTACAACATCTTGTTAAATACATCTCCAATTGAGAATGATATCACTTTAGAATTTATTTCTCCTACCAGTTTTAAGCAACATCAAAATATTCAACCTTTTCCATTACCTGAATTAGTTTTTGGTAATCTTTTACGACGTTGGAACAGATTTGCACCCACAGAATTACAATTTTCTCAAATTGAATGGCAAGGTTTAGTTTCCGCTTTTGAACTGAAAACTCATGCTTTAAAAATGGCAGGAGGAGCAGAAATTGGTGCGGTTGGTTGGGTGAAATATCACTTTCTTGACCCCGAACAAGCCAGAATTGCCAATATTTTAGCTAACTTTGCTGTCTTTTCTGGAGTAGGACGCAAAACATCTATGGGTATGGGACAGGTCAAATTAAAAGTCAAAAGTTAAAGGATTTTAATTAAATACTTAATACTAAAATCCGACGCACCAATCACCAATCACCAATTACCAATTACCAATTACCAATTACCAATTACCAATGAATGAAGATTATTTACCTTTAGCTTATTTGAATGCTTGGGAATATTGTCCACGCAGATTTTACCTAGAATATGTATTAGGTGAAATGGCAGATAATGAACATATTATCTTAGGTCGTCATGTCCACCGCAATATTAATGAAGAAGGCACATTTCAAGAAGGAGAAACATTAATTCATCAACAACAATGGGTATGGTCAGATAGATTAAAAGTTTCTGGAATTATTGATGCTGTGGAAGAATCCAATGGTCAACTTGTGCCGGTGGAATATAAGAAAGGCAAAATGGCACAACATTTGAATGACCATTTTCAAGTTTGTGCTGCGGCTTTATGTTTGGAGGAACGGACAGGACACACGATTACCTATGGTGAAATATTTTATCATGCCAATCGGAGACGGCAAACTGTGGCATTTACACCGCAATTAAGGCAAATGACAGAACAAGCTATAGCACTCGCTCATGTTGCTAGTCAAAACAAAATGCCAGCACCTATTGATCATCCTAAAAAATGTCAATCATGCAGTCTCAAAGACATCTGTTTACCTCTTGAAATTAAACAATTACAACGCCAGGAATACTAAATTATGACTACTCTTTACGTTATCCAACCCGATGCTGTTCTAAGCAAAGATTATGAAGCCTTTCAAGTAGCTTTAAAACAGGAAGATGGGACTTGGAAAAAACAGAAAGTTGCGGCTCAAACTGTAAATGAAGTTATTTTGATGGGTAATCCCCAAGTTACTGGTGATGCTTTTGTTTACGCTTTAGAATTAGGAATGCCGGTGCATTATCTTTCTAGTTTTGGTAAATATTTGGGTTCGGCTTTGCCTAAATCTTCTCGGAATGGTCAATTGAGATTAGCACAGTATGAAGTTTATCGTGATCCTGTGCGAAGATTGGAATTAGTCAAAGCAATTGTCATGGCTAAAATTCACAATCAATATAATGTTTTGTACCGACATAATGAAAAAGATAATCCTCTCAAAGAACGCAAAAGTTTAGTCAAAGATAAACACACTATTCATGAAGTTATGGGAGTTGAAGGTTTAGCTGCTAGGGAATATTTTGCTTGTTGGCAACGTATGGTAGGTAAACAATGGACTTTTAATGGTAGAAATCGCCGTCCACCAACTGACCCGGTAAATTCTTTACTCAGTTTTGCCTATGCTTTATTACAAGGTCAAGTTATGGCTGCTGTGCATATTGCAGGTTTAGATCCCTATATCGGTTATTTACATGAAGTTAGTCGTGGTCAACCTGCTATGGTGTTGGATTTGATGGAGGAATTTCGAGCTTTGATTGCTGATAATTTGGTACTTTCGTTATTACATAAACAAGCAATTAAACCGGATGATTTTCATGAAAGTTTGGGTGCTTATCGGTTGAAAGATGATGCTAAAAAAACATTTCTAAAAGCTTTTGATACAAAAATGAATGATGAATTTAAACATCCTGTTTTTGATTATCGTTGCAACTACAGACGAGCGATAGAGTTACAAGCACGGTTACTCGGTCGGCATTTACAAGAAGGTGTTCCTTACAAACCTTTATCTTTACGATGACTACATTGTTTTATCTGATTATTTACGATTTACCTGATAACAAAGCTGCAAATAAACGCCGCACTCGTTTACATAAGATGCTGAGTGGTTATGGTAAGTGGACTCAATACAGTGTGTTTGAGTGTTTTTTGACTGCGGTGCAATTTGCCCAATTACAAACTAAAATGGAAAAGCTGATTAAGTCTGATCAGGATTCTATTAGGATTTATGTACTAGATTCTGGTAGTGTGAAAAGAACTATTACTTATGGTTCGGAAGTACCTAGACAAGAACAAGCTATCATTATATAATGAACATACAAGCTTGATTTTTTGGCAATCCGAAGCGGGGTCAAAAACCCTGGGGGTCCGCCAAATAGCCAGAACCTTGACAATTCAATACTTTCAGCGTTTCATTAGTTTCAGTTGGCATCTGACCCAAAGCCTGAAATGAGGTTTTTTAAGAGGTCCGCCAAAATCCCCCCTACAGTCTGTTCTTAGACTGGGTTTCAGAGGTCGGGGTTTCAATTTGCATAATCCCCGCAAGGGGACTGAAACATGTTTAAAACGCCCGTTCTCAATGCTTAACCCACTAATGTTTCAATTTGCATAATCCCCGCAAGGGGACTGAAACGACACCAGATAGACCAACTGAAGCAGTAGATTGAGTGTTTCAATTTGCATAATCCCCGCAAGGGGACTGAAACATTTCTGATAACTCTAAACTAACCAACGAGCAATTAAGTTTCAATTTGCATAATCCCCGCAAGGGGACTGAAACTCGTTTCGAGTTTGAATCATCTTTAAACCGTGATTTTGTTTCAATTTGCATAATCCCCGCAAGGGGACTGAAACATTTATTTAGTCGTTGTAGTCGTCAGATGCTTAATTGTTTCAATTTGCATAATCCCCGCAAGGGGACTGAAACATTTATTTAGTCGTTGTAGTCGTCAGATGCTTAATGTTTCAATTTGCATAATCCCCGCAAGGGGACTGAAACTTTTCCTTCCTTACCTTACCGTTAACATTATCCTTAGAGTTTCAATTTGCATAATCCCCGCAAGGGGACTGAAACCTAAGGATAATTTAGAAGTAAGTAACGCCCAACTTAAGTTTCAATTTGCATAATCCCCGCAAGGGGACTGAAACTAACGACTTGCTTAGGTCAAGGCTTTAATTAATTGTGTTTCAATTTGCATAATCCCCGCAAGGGGACTGAAACATCATTTATTTAACTCCTAAAAATGTTGTAAAGCAGGGGTTTCAATTTGCATAATCCCCGCAAGGGGACTGAAACATGACTTATCAACCCTAATCCGTAGGGAATTAGATAGTTTCAATTTGCATAATCCCCGCAAGGGGACTGAAACACTACAGTAAAATTTCTCTCCATTTGCTACTGCAAAATGAGTTTCAATTTGCATAATCCCCGCAAGGGGACTGAAACTCAATTGTTCTAGGCATAATTAAATAATGATTGGTAGTTTCAATTTGCATAATCCCCGCAAGGGGACTGAAACATTAATTATATTTGACAATTTATACAGAAAGATGTTATATAAAAGTTTCAATTTGCATAATCCCCGCAAGGGGACTGAAACAATTACATAATCATTGAAGCCCGACTGGGAATGAATTCCCAGTCTCATAACCAAAGTCATCTAAAGATGACTAAAATAACCCAAAAATTCTTTAGTAAACTTTATTTTTATCCTCTAAATACTATGCTAACTTTGCTGATTTTCAGCCAGCAATATCTAACTGTATTAACACCGCTAATACTGACAAACAAGAAAAGCTAGATAGCTTGCTGTCTCTGAATTTTCATACTTTTCAAAAAGCCCAAGTTTTAACCGTTTAGAGTATAACCAACTCCACCGCTAACTGAATCGCTGCTTTCATGCTTGTTGCGTCAGCAATCCCTTTGCCGGCAATATCAAAAGCTGTTCCATGATCCGGGGAAGTCCGTACAAAGGGTAAACCAATGGTAGTATTTACAGCCCGATCAAAAGCCATCAACTTCACGGGAATTAAACCTTGGTCGTGATAAAGTGCCAAGTAAGCATCGGCAGGATTTTTAACTGGAGAATTACCATACCAAGCCATACCCGGTTTCACCCACATTGTATCTGGGGGGATGGGTCCTTCTAGCTGTAAATGGGGGCGTTTTTGGCGTTCTGATTCCAACCAGGGAATTAACCAATCTATTTCTTCTGTTCCTAATTGTCCCATTTCACCGCTGTGGGGATTTAAACCTGCGATCGCAATTCTCCCATTTTTAATCCCAAAATTATTTTCTAAACACTCCACCAACAAATCTAATTTCTTTGTTAATAACTGTGGTGTTAAAGTAGCAGATACTTGACATAAAGGAATATGTGTGGTAGCAAGTAACGCCCGCAGAGTCCAACCAGTAAAAGGCGATCGCCCCACAAATAACATCCCAAACCGCTCCACCCCAGCCTTTGCGGCTAAAAGTTCCGTCTGTCCTGGATAATTAAAACCAGCAGCCTTCCAAGCAGATTTAGCGATCGGTCCGGTCACAATTCCATCAAACTCACCCGCCAAAGTCTGAGATATGGCATATTCCATATAAGCAAAACTCGCCGCACCACTAGCTGCATTCCCCACACCAGTAATAATTTCACCAGCACTAGGCACATCAACTATAGACAAATTAGCAGGATTTACCAAAGCCAGGGAATTATCAATATTTTTACTGATATTTTCATAAACTTGAGTTAATAAAGTTCTATTTCCCACCACTACCACATCACAATCTTGAGTAACTTGAGGATCAGCCAAAGCCTTCAAAATTACCTCAGCACCAATACCCGCCGGATCTCCCAGTGTCAACACCAAACGCGGACGTTTATCTTGATTAATCATTTATTGTAGGGGCGGGGTTTCCCCGCCCATTGTCATGTTTCCCCGCCCATCGTCGTGTTTCCCTGTCCATCCCCAAATATCATCCCTAAATTGGTTTAGAATTATTTATAAGGTTTAATTCCAATAATTCTGATAGACCCAGTTTACCTGAATCCTCAAAGTTGAAAATGAGATTTGAGCCTTCAAATCAAATTCAGCAGTCTGAAAAACAGGAAACATAACTCAACAATCCACAAAGGAGCATTACAGCAAATGGGCGGCGAAATGTTAAATGCAGCTATGCTATCTTTCGGTCTAATCTTCGTAGGTTGGGCGATCGGTGCTTTGTTACTCAAAATTCAAGGCGCAGAAGAGTAGAGGGGGAGCAGGGGAGTAGGGGAGGTAGGGGAGGTAGGGGAGGGAAGAACAAAAGTCATTATCACCTGAGTTCGACATAAGATAATTTGCGGAAAATTCGCCCCAAGTATGAGTCTCAAACCCTTATTCTCTCGTTAAAAAATCATAACACCGAACTCCGAACTCCGAACTCCGAACACCGAACTCAGGTATTATCCGTCAAAATGTCTTTGACAGACTACTAGAAGAAAGAATCATGTAGAACTTTAAAAAGCACTTGATTTTTGAATGAAGCTACCACCAGAAATCACAATGGAACAGGTAAATAGAGCAATTCAGAACCTGCTGACATTGCTGCTTTAAAATCTTTCCGTATCTTGAGGACTTCCCACAGCCCCCGGTTGAGATAAAAAGAAATTTTGAGCCGACTCATTTTGATAAATACATCTAATATCAGGCTTTTCACTATTTAAGTCCCCTGTAAAGCCAAAGGTATTAAGACGATTCTTACATTCTCGTACCTGATCTGATGTTACAAGTTTTTTATTTTCTAAAATAGCCCAGTTATTTTGACGAATAACACATCCAGGACGGATATTCGGCTGGGCAACAAAGACATTAAAGGGATTAAGAGTTACAAAGAGTCTGGCATCCATCACCATTGCACTAGATCCAAACTGCACACAAATCTCAGGATTTGGCGCTCTAGTGTCAATAAACTCACGGGAAGCCACATTTGATGAACTTAATGTAGTTGTCGAACTAAACGCAATCCCAATCCCAATTCCCAAAATCATCACTCCTCCTAAAAGGGCAATGGTGGCGAAGTTAAAAATCGGGGATTGGAACATAGAGGGTTTAGACGGATTAGTTGGTCTATTATTAGCAGATTTACGTCTCATTGTCGCTTTATTACCTTCATCCCAAAAGTGGTTTTTTGATTTCTCCCTTATTTCAGTATGCCGATTCTTGAGGATAATTATCCCCTATTTTCACTTTTCAGGAAATTTTAACATAAAAAAAGCCCGCATTAGCGGACTTCGTTGATTTCAAGAATCTACAAATTACTTGACATTCTGACTCTTAGAAGTGTAGTAAACCTTACTACCTGTATCTGGAACAAAATGACAACCAATCGCAGAATTCCACAGAGATTTCCAAACTGGTTCTTTGGATTCATGGAAATACTCACCCATAATTGGTTTAATTGCCTCAGTCGCTTTTAGCAAATTGTAATGAGGCATATTCAAGAAAATGTGGTGAGCAACATGAGTACCGATATCATGATGAATGTGGTTAAAAATCCCATAATCTCGGTCAACACTAGAAATTGCCCCTTTCAGGAAACTCCATTCTTCCCCACGATACCAAGGAATTCCTGGTTCAGTGTGGTGTAAGAAAGTCACCATATCCAACCAAATGATAAAGACAATGTAAGGTGCAGCGTAGTATTTCAACAACGCCATCCAACCAAATTGATAGGTAAATAAACCTAACAAAGCTACCATGCCAATCCAAAGAGTGGTGCTAGTGATAATATCCCATTTTTCTGAAGGCTTAAACAACGGGCTGCTGGGTGAAAAGTGAGAACCTTCTTTGCCAGGAGAACGCTTGAATAAATAAACTGGATAAGCCAATAAGAACAGATAAAACCGCCCAACTTTTTGCGCTACAGGCATTTCATCGTACTCTGATTCAGAGACAGGATACCAGCTTTCATCATTCTCCAAACTACCTGTATTTTTGTGGTGAGTCCTGTGGCTAATTCTCCAACCATGATAAGGAACGAGAATAAAGGTATGGGTAATATGACCAACCAAATCATTTAACCACTTGTGCTTAGAAAAAGATTGGTGTCCGCAGTCATGACCAACGACAAACAAAGCCCAAAACATTGTTCCTTGCATTACCCAAAAAACTGGCCAAAAATACCAAGAATCCAGATAATGGGCAACTGCATACAGCAGTCCCACAATTAGAACGTCACGAAAGAAATAATAAAGCGATTTAGTCACACTCGGCTGAAAACATTCAGCGGGAATAGCAGCTTTTAAATCCTGAAGAGTAAAGGGTAATTTCTCTTGACCCTCAGCAGATTCAGAACTAGGGTTTTGATTGAACTGGATTGTATCTAATTGCACTGGATTGGTTGATTGTAAATTATCAATTAACTGTGAGGTAATATTTAGTTACCACTGGAATTTAAATGGAGAAATATTGGCAATTTTCTTCAACATTTTTAAATGTGGTTAATTGCCAAACTAAAAGAACTGATGATGAAAGTAAAAGTAAGTAATTAATAATTAATTCATCCTTTCTAAATTCATCACTTATTCCTATAGCGGTATGCACTGGAATGAGATACAGAATCTACACTAAGAGCCTTATTGTAAGATACTCTTAACTCCTGACTCGGTGACTCCTACTATAATTATTTCGCCGCCCGATATGCGTCAAAAGTAGTATAACCAATATCAGTTTTGTAGAGTTGACATTGATTAGTGATTTCTTTCATCAAATTCCAAGAGAACTTATATTCATCATGAAGATAAGGACCCCAATTTTCTTTGATGCTACTGTAAGCCAACCGTAAATTATAGGAAGGAATAGCAGTAGAAATATGATGAGGAACATGAACATTAATATCGTGACAAAGCACTTCTACCCACTGAGGGTAATCACAATGAACTGTTCCGAATAACTGTGCTAAAGCCTCATTCCATTTATCAGCAGTTGAAAAAGGAACATCTGGAAGAGTGTGGTGAACAATGGTGAAGGTACTCATCCAGAAATGGTAAACCATCCAGGGAATAAACCAGAATTTAATAAAACCCCAAACGCCAGTTGTGATAATCAAAGTTGGGAAAACAATGGCGGCAAATGCTACTACTACAGCCACAGAAAATTTGACACTAGCTTGGTCTTTTTTCTGGAAATTGCGGGCATCAAAATGGACAACTGCCCAATGGCCAATCGAACCTACCCACCAGAGACGTTTAGTCATGAAAAACTCAAAGGCAGATTGTCTATTTGTAGACCAACTTGCAAAAACTTCTGTTCTAATAGGATGCCAAGCGTTATCTTCGTCCAGCTTGTTAGTATGTTTATGGTGATGATTATGCTTAATGCGCCAGCTATGAAAAGGGTAAATTAAGAACATCATGAAGAAATGTCCCACTAAATCATTTACCCAGCGACGTTTGGCAAATGAACGATGAGCGCAATCATGGCCAATAACAAAAAAACCTGTTAAAGCAGTTCCTGTAAAAATCCAAGCTAGGGGTAAAAGAAACCAAGGGGAAATTGCTATGAAATAATAGCCTAATGCCGCCATAGATAAACTGAGAACTACGGTTGTCCACGCTTTGCGGCTATTTTTCTGAAAACATTCCTTGGGCAGACTTTTGATAATATGCTTTAGTTTTATTTGGTCTTTGCCCAGGTCTGTGGAGACCGCTATTTCCTGACTTTTGATGATTGATGTAGTCATGAATACCTGAAAAACAACAGACTGCAACACAACGTTACTAAAAAACGTAACTTGCTGCAAAGTTTTGTAACATTAATTTCTGAGATTATAGCAACTTAACAACCACTTAGGATAGTTAGTCAGCAATTAAAAATTGCAAATTAAAAATTGCTTTATTTACACACAAAAAGTCAATAGTTTTTAGCCAAGAATTGACTATAAAACTATTGACTTTGAGCAAGAAATATGCTTATGCTTTTTTCTCTGCCAGCTTTACGTTTGTTGCTAGACCTAGTAATTGTAATAACTGAATAGTCATCCAAGTCATATCAATTTCCCACCATTCCAAACCATGACGAGCAGAATATTGAAAAGCATGGTGGTTATTGTGCCAACCTTCACCAAATACGAGAATAGCAACCCACCAACAATTAGTTGATCTATCACCAGATTCATAAGTGCGGTATCCGAATTTATGAGTAGCACTATTTACCAACCAAGTACAGTGATAAACCCAAATAATCCGCACAAAAATTCCCCAAACCACCATTGGCCAGCCGCCTATGAAATAGAGAACTAAGCCCAAGGCAATTTGTAAGAAAATGAAATTTTTCTGTAAAAACTGATAAACTGGGTCATCAATAATGTCTTTAGTGAAGCGAGGAACTTGATCGTGAGCGGGTGCAAAATGAATCATCCAACCCATGTGACTCCACCAGAAACCTTGATTGGAATCATGGGGATCTGATTCAGTATCAGAATGTAAGTGGTGAATCCGATGTGTACCGACCCACTCAATGGGGCCACCTTCACAAGAAAGTGTGCCAAAAATCACCAAGACATACTCTAACCACTTGGGGGTTTGAAAGCTACGGTGAGTAACAAGACGGTGATATCCCAACGTAATACCTAAACCTCCAGTCACCCAGTAGAGCAATAAAGCCACACCAACTGCCTGCCAGCTAAAATTGCTAGGAACTAGGGCAAAGAGAGCGCCGACGTGCAATGCAATGAAAAATAGGGTATTAACCCAGTTAATGTGAGGTTTAGAAGTAGCAATTGTCATGCAGTAACCTGAATAGAAATTGTTCAGCCTAGTCTGCGCGATCCTAAAATCCGCATATCTATTTTATGTTTTTCAATGAGGAAATGATGAACAGCTTTGAACGGCTGCGGGAAGCAGAACAGGCGCTATTAGAAATTTTTTCTGGTATTGACGCTCAGGTCAAGCATAATCTTAAACGAGTATTAGATGCCTTTCGTCATCACCGAGTAGGCGCACACCATTTTGCTGGTGTAAGTGGCTACGGACACGATGATTTAGGACGAGAAACCTTAGATAAAGTTTTTGCCCAAGTGATGGGTGCTGAATCTGCGGTGGTGCGAGTGCAGTTTGTTTCGGGAACTCATGCGATCGCTTGTGCGCTGTATGGTGTTCTTCGTCCTGGGGATGAAATGTTAGCAGTAGTCGGTTCTCCCTACGATACTCTCGAAGAAGTAATTGGCTTGAGAGGACAAGGCCAAGGTTCTCTAATTGATTTTGGCATAAAATACCGCCAATTGGAATTAACTGATCAAGGAAAAATAGATTGGCAAAACTTAAGCTCTAGCATTACCGACAACACAAAGTTAGTATTGATTCAACGTTCCTGCGGATATTCATGGCGACCAAGCCTTTCCATAGCCGACATTGAAAAAATTGTCCACATAGTCAAGCAGCAAAATCCTCACACAGTTTGTTTTGTAGACAACTGCTACGGCGAATTCATCGAAACCCAAGAACCAACCCATATTGGTGCTGACTTAATGGCCGGGTCATTAATCAAAAATCCTGGAGGTACAGTAGTGAGTGCCGGTGGTTATATAGCCGGACGCGCCGATTTAGTAGAAGCCTCTGCTTGTAGACTGACCGCCCCCGGTATTGGGAGCGAAGGAGGAGCAACCTTTGACCAAAACCGCCTATTATTCCAAGGATTATTTTTAGCCCCGCAGATGGTAGGGGAAGCCATGAAAGGAACATACCTCACCGGATATGTCTTTGATAAACTCGGATATCCAGTCAACCCCCCACCATTAGCGCCAAGAGGAGATGTCATCCAAGCCATTAAACTGGGTTCAGCAAAAAAACTAATTGCCTTCTGCAAAGCCATACAGCAGCATTCGCCCATAGGGTCTTATCTTGAACCTATACCCGATGATATGCCAGGTTACGAGAGCAAAGTAGTCATGGCTGGGGGGACATTTATCGAAGGGAGTACCTTAGAGTTATCGGCAGATGGTCCATTGCGTGAACCTTATGTGGTTTATTGCCAAGGGGGGACTCATTGGACTCATGTATCTCTGGCGTTACAAGCAGCTATTGAGGCGGTGATCAATATAGAATAATCCTCATGCAAAGGCAAGAAGCTTCTTTGCGCCTTTGCGTGAGACTTTATTCCGGTAACTTATACTGCGCCACTATCCGCTTCGCAAACTCCGGTACGTGAGCTGCTAATTTCTCTCCATGATTCCGTTTTACATATAAGTAATTTCTCGCAAAGTGGGAATCTATGGAAAATCTCGCATATTCCAGTCCTTTTGGTCCAATTCTATCAATTACTAATCCTAGTAATTTCGCTGCAAACATGGGTAATGTCACTGCATCATCATAGGCTTTTATACCCTGTTGTACTGCGGGTTTACGGTTGCCTTCTGAGATGACGGGCTTGGTGTCGAGTTGATCTTTGATTAGTTCTAACATTTCTTTCCCAGTATCATTTCTAACTACTATCCATTGCCAGGGGTAGGGTGCGCCCATATACCCGACGACGATATCAGCGAGGGAGTTGACGTAATCAAAGCAACTCATACATGATGGGGCAAAGATATCTTTGAGGACGTTGGTTTTTAAGCCGAAGAAGGGTACTGTTTCTTCTGATCCGTCTTCGTGTTTAAAATGTACCCGGAAGTCTTGCATAAATTCGTAACTGACGACTGTTTCTGGGGATCTGCTGGTGGTTTCTAGGAATTTTTGCAATCCGGCGCGGGTAACGTTATCTACGCATGGTGTTCCCAGTACATAGAGTTTTTCTAAGCCGAGTTTTTTCTCGACGGCGCGTAATGCTTGGATTTGACAACCTACTCCAATGACTAATAACCGTTTCATTCCTGATTGTTCTATCTGTTCTAATACAGATAGGTTGGGGGATAGAGTAGGTTTATTTACTTTTGCTGCTAGTATTTCTTCGGGGGTTCGCGCTATGATGGGCATGGGTTGAAAGCGGTCTTCTTTGGTGTTTTGAACACAAACTACACCTTCTACTAAGCCACGATTGAGCATTTCTATAGCGATGCTGCTAACTATTCCTGTCCATTGTGCGCCTTCTATGGGTTGTTGTTTTCTGGCGGACATCATTTCTTGATGAACTCCAAAGTAAAGTTCGTTTTCGTCTTCGAGGTTGCGGGGGCGGTTATGGGTGCTGGTTTCTAGTTCGTCTATTCTTTGGGTAATGAAGGCACACGCTTCTTTAACGTAGTGGATATAGTAGGTGTCGCATAGTCCGCATTCGCTACAGAGTTCTTTGGCGGGGCGCACGCTTCCGGGTTTGAGGGCTTTGGCTTTTTTGTGGGATTCTATGGATGTCATTTATTTTGTTTATTTTTACTAAATATGGCTTTTATTACCTTACCGTTACGGGATGTGATGTGGGTTGTTTGATTTGGGTAAGAGGTTTTTTTCACGCAGAGGCGCAGAGAGAATGAAGAAAATAATTAGGTAGTGATAATTTTATTTCTGTGATAACACTTCAGTGAATATACGGTAGTAATTATTCATGGGTTAGCTGAATCCAGAAACACATCAGTGGGTGCGTTGGCATGAACGCTATCTAGTAGTTTACTCCGAAAACTTCGCTAATTCTCAACTGAGAGGTTTAGAACAACGTCTCAACGCGGCTGAAAATGCTCTTTTGAAGCTGGCTGCCAAACCGGGAAAGGATTTAGTACAACTCGATGAAAAAATTGAGGCTATTCTCAAACGTCACCGTGTGAGTGAGTTCTTTGTGGTGAACACGAAGGCAGAAATTTCCACCCAAACGCGCCATCTGGGACGGGGACGACCTACAGCTAAATCTCCTCAACAGCAGATAGTTTGTGTTCAACTTCAACTTCAATTCTCTCGTCAGTCTGCTGCCATTGAACAGGCTCAACAGTTACTCGGATGGCGATTATATGTTACTAACGCATCCATTATCAAGCTTTCTTTATCCCAAGCGGTTATCTACTATCGTGATGAATGGCTCTTAGAACGGGGTTTTCATCGTTTTAAGCGTGGTAATCTACCTGCTTTACCTATCTATTTTCAAAATCAAGACCGAATTGTTGGCTTGATGTTTTTACTGACTATCGCATTACGAGTTTTTACTCTCATAGAGTTTGTTGTCCGCGAAGCACTTCAAAAAGCACAGCGAGTTCTCGCTGGTCTTTATGATGGTAATCCTAAGCGAGCCACTGCGCGTCCTTCTACTGAGCAGCTACTTAAGACTTTTCGCAACTTAACTCTTTACTCTCTCCCTGATTCTACCATCTTTGTTACGCCTCTTTCTGATCTTCAACGACAGATTCTTTCACTGATGAAATTGCCTGAATCTCTTTATCAACTACATCTCTTACCATGCAAGACTTAATTCCTTCTTTGATTTCTAAAATGAGCGAACGGACAGTTTAGATTTAGCTATTGAAGATATGGAACAAGAATTAATAAGCACTCGTGAAGCTACTGTCTCAGCTATGTCTATAGAAAAAATTAATATAAAAAAGTATAATGAAGCCGAAGTGGAGTTGAAAAAATGGCAAGATAGAACTAATTTAGCTATTGAAAAAGGTAATGATTATTTGGCATTAGAGGCTTTAAAGCGTCAAAAGTTTTTCTCCATTAAGGTGAATAATTTAAAGGTTGCTATCCAAGAACAGATGATTCTATCTAGTTGTTTAAAGCTGAGTTTATTTGCTTTGTCTAATAAAGTTGCTGAAGCTAAGATTTTTCGAGATAAGGTTGCTAATTTTGAATACCAGGAAGTATCGGAAATTAGCATGATGGAATCAGATTATGTTTCTGATGATTTAAAAATATTAAAAAGGCAATTAGATCAATTATAAATTAAATAAAAGTGTTTATTTATCGAGTAAAATTAATCAACATTCGGTGAACTTATCTAAGGGTTTTGCGGTTAATATACATCTTTCATTTTCCCGCAAAACCGCCTCAGAATGAATTTTGAGTCTAATAGCAAAAGTCTGTTAAAACAGACTGAATAAATATCAATCTTGATTTAGCTTTAGCTGAATTTTGCTATTAGCCAAGAAATGAATTTCTTAGTGGTGGTAATATCATGATGATTGTGGAAGATGTTAGATGAAAAAAGAGCGATCGCTTTCTCAAAAAAATATGCTAAATATAGCATAAAAAGGATATAAGTTAAGCCTAAATTTAATCATGATGTACGGATAATTGTCAAGGAATTTTAGAAAGGAAAGCCAAACAAAAAAGTAGCATGAGCATATATAAATTCTCATTTAGTACCCATAGCTGGCGAAACTATTGATTTTTCCGATGCAGCTTTTCCTCTGGAAAATAAGGAAAAAATCAAGATTTAATTTCAAAATACAAGTATTTATAAAAACTGGTTCTGCCGCTTCCTTTAACGTATGGTATCTATATTTCTGAAAAAATTAAAACCTTAAATCCAGTTGGGGTAGGGCATATTTTACCAAAAATATCATCAAGGGAGCGTAGAGCCAAGATTTTTTAGGAGGCTGGTACTGAGACTTGTATTTAATCAGAGTAGGAGCAAAGTTTCCTAACTATCCTTGGCTTAAATTGATAGTCCCGAAAGCCTTAAGACAAATATTCAGCCCCCAGTTATATAAATAACTGAAAGCTGAAGCTCTTCTATTTTGTATTGCTTTTAATGGCTCAGGTCAGATTTGAACTGACGACCCCAGGCTTATGAGTCCCGTACTCTAACCAACTGAGCTACTGAGCCACGTTGTTTTATCAACTTATATTAAGATAGCATACCAATTTGCATTTGACAACTATCAATTTCCAAATTTTTACTAGAAAAATAAAAAGAGGGAGTTCACCTCCCTCAATTAACCAAAGAATCATTAAATTCCCAACCAGCGGAAATTAAATGCGATTGGGTAAGAAAGCAATTGGGTTAACAGCGCCCTTACCAGATGGATGAACTTCAAAGTGACTATGAGGTCCAGTGCTGAAACCAGTGCTACCCATAGCCGCGATTGTTTGACCTTGTTGCACTCTTTGACCACGTTGCACCAGGATTCGGCTGTTATGTCCATAGCGAGTTAAGCTACCATCATCATGACGGATATCCACAAGGTTACCGTAACCACCGCTATTCCAGCCAGCTTTCTCAACGACACCAGCAGATGAAGCATAAATAGGTGTGCCGGTTGAGTTAGCAATATCAATCCCTCTGTGCATTCTTCCCCAGCGCCAGCCATAACCAGAGGTCAGAACTCCCTTAGCAGGCCAAATGTAGCTTGTGGAGGAAGAACTACCTGGGAAACTAGGATTGTCTTCAGTGGTCTGAGGCAAGTAGATATCCACTGCTGCTATAGGTGGTAAAGCTGGAGAAACAGAAGTTCCTCGCAGTTTTCCTAAAGAGTCAGATGCACTAGTCCGAGCAGGAGGCACTGTTAACTTAATGCCAGATGATTTGCGGGGAGAATTCCATCTAGCGCCCGTTTTGCTAGACACAAATTCTGGGTTAATTGGATCGTTGGTGGGAGCAGATGCTGTTACTAGAGTCTTAAGCGGTTGATTGCTGTAGCTGGGCAATATTGCTTGAGGTACGGCAATCTGGATGGCATTCGCTTGAGATACTGTGGAGTTATTGGATGATTCAATAGCAACGGGTACAGACTGACTATTGTTTTCAGGGGCTGTAACAGCTATACTGGCTTGTTGAGCGCGGTATTTATAACGCAATCTCTCAATTTCTGCTTGCAAGCTGCGGATACGTTCATTACCTTTGGCTTTAGATACCTTTTGCACGGGTTTTTGTGAACCCTGCTTTTGTTGGGAAAAAGTTCTTGGTAATGGGACATCACCACCTAGTCCGTAAGAGTTACTGGGAGTAGGTAAGGCTTTGGGAATAACAATAGGAATAGTAGACTGCCCTTCGCTGTCTGTGACTATTGGCGCGGGAACATTAATTTGGTTAGCGATACTAGGATAATTAGTCCGTTCTTGTTCTGCTGTCACCACTGGTACTGGGATAGCCACGCTATTGGTAGCCGGAGTTTCAATCCCTTCTAACTGCTCATTTGTTGGGGCAGTAATTGTTACACTGGTATTATTGGCAACAAATGATCTGGGGTTAAAACTAGGGTTGTTTAAAGAAGAATTATCTACCTGGCTAGAGGTTTCTACTATCTTGTCCGCAGGAATAATTAACCTTTGATTAATTTGCAGTTGATTAGGATCACTCAGGTTGTTAGCTCTAACCAGATCAGAAACAGAAGTACCGTAATTGGTAGCAATTTCTGCTAAGGTATCTCCGGGCTTGACTTGATATGTTGAGGAAGACAGTTGTGCGACAACTTTTGTTGAGGCTGATGCAGGCAGAGGTATTGGCTTTATCGTTGCACTTGTTTCTTTGTTCTGTTTCAACCGATAAATCAGATCAGATTGTTTGAAATCAGTCAAGTTCTCCGATTGCTCTGGTATGGATCTATTAGCTACAGTGGTTGGCTGTGCTTCTTTAATACCAGTTTTTAATAAATCTTGAGTTTGTTCAGACCGTAAATCTGCCAAACTATTTCTTAAGCGGGTTGATTTTTCCTGTAAGCGATTCAGGGCAAATTCCTGCTGTGCTTTTAATTGGGCATCAACATTAC
This sequence comes from Dolichospermum sp. UHCC 0259, assembly GCF_009711935.1. Lineage (GTDB taxonomy): Bacteria > Cyanobacteriota > Cyanobacteriia > Cyanobacteriales > Nostocaceae > Dolichospermum. Next base: position 19,546 of record NZ_VIKX01000118.1, read on the forward strand.
CGTCGGCTAACTCGCCTGCTGGCAAATTTTGGGTACTGCCAGTAACCTCTTCCACTTTAGACAACTGTGATGCCGTCTCAGGCTGTTGGTTATTTGTTGGTAATGTCACCTGAATTGGGCTATAGCTTACTCCGGGTGCTAATTGTGAGTGAACAGAATCTCTGTCAACCAATTGGGCTGAGGAAATTACGTTGGATGCGGTGCCTTCGACGGCTGTGCTGTTGGTTGCAATTTGCCATTTAGCTTCAAGCCCAGGTACTTGTGAAACTACTGTTGGTTCCAATATTACTGGATTTGCTAACGCGCCTGCGGGTGAGACGGTTGGAGCTTCCAGTTTGGTGGCGGCAAATTTCATCTCACTCTCAGCAACAAATGGATTTGTTGAAGCTGCTTTTTGACTGCCAACAGGAGCCGCTGCTTGGGCTTGATCGCTTTGTCGAGTCACCAAAAGGCTGGTTGCTCCCATGGATATCGCCAAGCCAATCATGGCTGCCTGATGAGTCCGCGCCCGGCGGTTCATTTTGGTATTGATCTCATAATTTGTTTGCTCTACCGGGGCATCATCGCTGCTGGGGGTATTGTTCAACACAGCCTTATCTCTTTTTTTCAATGCTCGTTTCAAAGACGACCTCCTAATGATCACTAGCGTTTAACTGATCTTGATTTTTAAGTTGGATATTAATTCATGATTGATATCACATCAAACCACATATCAAGATCACATTCACCAGAGACACTTACGCAAGATTAACGTGCTTCTCTGATTTAAACAAGTTCTACACCTTTGTAAACTCTAGAGTTTTTGGTGCTTTCTTGTCTAAGTCACTCCTCACAACCTAAAAATTTTCACTGTTGAGAGTCATCCCTAATCATTCTGCTGCAAAAAGACAGAACTAAACAAATATCATAACTTGGCTAGGTCTATTGTCTCTATTAGTTCATGATCTGGGATGATTTCTACAATAGCAATGATCCCGCTGTAGACGTTTTCAAGATTTTTTAACTAAATCCGTTTTATCAATACGAGACTTTACTTTTATTCTTCCCTAAAAAACAACCGTATACAACATCAGCAATTTTTGCATTATTTTGTTGTATTTCTGGATACAATGTTGTCCGATTCATTGAGATTCAAGGTGTTGGGGTGTTTTGGCTTTTTTGAGTCATAAGCTGAGAATTAACTAAAATCTATCCTTGGTGGTTAGATCACCCTGAAAATATCTATACAAATTTCTTATGTCATCTTAACAGATTTTATCAGTATATACCATGATTAACCTTTTGGTTGTGTATTTTATGCAACATTATTTTCAAAGGTTCTGGCATGGTTGATTCTGATAAATATGTTTCTATCACAGTTAATCCTAAATTTCTGTTGGTGAATATGAATTATTGTAAATAGCCTAACTGACGACGACATTCAAATAAACCTATGGCGACGCTGACTGAGAGGTTCAAGCTCCTCACACCGGGTTCATACATGGGAATATATAAGGTGGAGTCACAAGTGGAGAGAATGGGATCTGGTAATCCGGCTGTTTCGCTGCCAAAAAGTAGCCAGTCATCCGGTTGAAATTCAAAATTAATGTAATTAAAATTACCACGAACGCTAAAACCTAAGCATCTACCTCCACGTTGTTTATGTACGTTTTGAAATGTTTCTATGGAATTATGATAATGGAATTTAACGTAAGGCCAATAATCTAACCCGGCTCGTTTGAGATAGCGATCGCTAATTTCAAATCCTAATGGACCGACCAAATGTAATTCCGTACCTGTAGCGGCACAAGTCCGGGCAATGTTGCCAGTATTAGGGGGAATTTGTGGGTTGACTAAAACTATCTGGGGCATCTTTCTCAACTCTAATTTGTATATTAGGGAATTTCTTGCTGTCTAAAAATCTACCAAAATGTAGAGGCGATATATAGTTTTTTTTAATATGTGCTAAGTATTTCTCTGTGATTATTTTTTTTAAATCATTCAGCAGGAGTCAGGAGTCAGGAGTCAGGAGTCAGGAGTCAGGAGTCAGGAGTCAGGATGGAAGAAGAAGAAAGGAGTCAGGAGTCAGGAGTCAGGAAGGAGGAAGGAGGAAGGAGGAAGGAGGAAGGAGGAAGGAGGAAGGAGGAAGAATTTTCTCGACTTTAGAAAATTGCCTATTCCCTCTTGCCTTTTGCCTCTCCTTTATTGCCTCACAGATGAACATAGTTTGCTTTCTAGTTCGGTTTCCCGTTCTTGGGTAGCAATAATAGCTTGAGCAATTACACGCTGGGTATCAACGCCTATTTTATGCAGTTGTAACCATTGTTGAGCTTCGTTGCCTTCGCGCAGGATTTTTTGTAAAGGGGATAAGAAACAACTAAAGCCCTGTTGTTTGGCGATACTCCAAACTTCTTGATAGATTTGTGTTATCCAATCTCTAGCCAGGATACTACTACCATCTTGCCATCGCTGTAATTTTGCATCCAGACTGTGAGTAGCAGCAGCCATTTCGTTGCTTCTGGTTAAGGTAATGAGTTCTTCGGGAGAAAATGGACTTTGAGTTAAGGGGTCAATATTGGGGTTGTCAATAATTTGGATTAACCGTGCTTCCAGCATTGCTGTCATCGCTAACAAGGCAATAGGATCTGTAACTAGGTCACAAATTCGCAATTCTAAGCGATTTAGATCATAAGGTCGGCGATCGCCATTTGGACGTACTGAAGTCCACAAATGCCGAACATTTTGCATTGTTCCAGCCGCCAACTGTTCATTTACCCATTGAATATGATCAGCATGACTAGCAAATAAGGGTACATAATCAGGAGTTTGGGGAAATAGTCCCCAGCGAGTGGAATGATAACCAGTGGTTTTACCGTCCAGGAAAGAAGAAGAGGCACTCATAGCTAAAAATAGAGGCGCTTCCATTCTGATGACCCGACAGGCACGCATTAATACCTCTGGGTCACTGATACCAACATTGATATGAACGCTGGCTGTAACTACCTTTGTGCCATAGGTTTGTTCAATGTAATCATGATAGGGATTCGTGGGGTCAGAACGCAAAAAGTGTTGGCTTCCTTGCAAAGATAATGTACTACCCGGTATCAAAGTATAATTATCTAAACCTTGAAGATAATTCCGCAACGTCTTTCTAGGACGTAACAAAGCACACAACAAACTATCATAATTTATAGATGGTTGAGTTATGTACTCCACATTGCGGCTATCTGGTTCACGCATAAACCCATCTAAATTTGTAACAATTTTGTCCGATAGTCCCACAATGTCACCTTGAGGCGTGCCAGTGTACATCTCAATCTCAAAGCCTTTTAATAAGACCATGTTATTCTCCGAAACTTCTCCTAATGTTTATAAATTGTATCTAATTAGACGATTTTTTGCATTTTTTGTGTACATATAAATTTAGCCAAGAAAAAAAGTAATAAAAATTACTCCTTATTGCCACCAGAATTTATTGATCAACTATCTCCAAATAGTATAAAGTCTTAACCAAGAACGATATTTGTTAGCTTAGAGAAATGACTATTATATGAAATAATGAGATTTATAGATTTCCCAACAAAGACAATCCCCTTATTCTTAATAAGTTGTGACAATTTTTATATATGGAGCAAATAACTATTCATATTTTATTAGTAGAAGATAAGTAGGTGAACAAAATAAAAATGAGGGGTATTGCGTTTTATAAAATGGCTGAAACTCAATCAGAATATCGCATTGAGACAACTTTACATACCGTTACATACCTTTAAATTTTCCTGTTGACCTACTTAGTCCGACTGATGCAGTGATTATTAATCGGACATTTTCCCGTGCCAATCCGAAAAAATGGCATATAACTCATGTTGAAAACCTAGAAGCAGCCATTAAAATTAGTACAAATAACTCAGAATTAAATAAAGATCATTCCCAACTAGAAAATTATCACCAGAGAAAATTTGATGTTGTTTTATTAGACCTCAGCCTCCCAGATTCTATAGGACTACAAACACTCCAAGAATATCGTGAAGCAGTACCCCATATTCCCGTAGTAGTTTTAACAGGTTTAGATAGTGAAGATTTAGCACTACAAGCAATGGCACAAGGCGCACAGGATTACATCGTCAAAGATGATATCACAATGCCAAGATTAGAACGAGCCATTCGCTATGCTATTGAACGTGGAGAAATTCTTAATAAACTGCGAGAAAGTGAAGAAAAAACTCGTCAAGCACTAGCGAAAGAACAGGAATTAAATCAACTAAAATCTAGTTTTGTCGCTATGGTATCTCATGAATTTCGCACCCCCATGACCATCATTAGAAGTTCTGTGGAAATACTAGAATATCACGGTGCTAATTTAAGTGAAGAACGTCGGGTAAAATACTTTTTAAGAATTCAAAATGCTATTGATAAAATGCTGCATTTATTAAATGATATTTTATTTATAAATAAAGCTGACTCAGCGAAAACTAAATATCAACCAATAGTATTATCCTTAAAAGATTTTTGTCTAGAAATGACAGAAATAAATCAACTGAGTACCAAAAATCAATACGAAATTATTTTTAACTACCAGGGAGAATGTACCCAAGTAGAAATGGATGAAGATTTATTAAGCTGTATTCTCAGTAATTTACTTTCCAATGCTATCAAGTATTCTCATAAACATAGCAAAATTTACTTTAATGTCATCTGTAAAGATCAGACTGCCACTTTTTGTATTCAAGATCAAGGAATTGGCATTCCTTTAAAAGATCAAGCTGATCTATTTCAGAATTTCTATCGTGCCAGTAATGTTCAAAATATTCAAGGAACAGGACTAGGACTAGCTATTGTCAAAAAATGCGTAGATATGCACGCAGGTAAAATTGAAATGGAAAGTCAACTGGGAGTAGGAACAACGGTAACAGTAACTTTACCATTAATATGCACTACCCAATACAAGTAGAGTAACGTAAATAATTAAAGTTTTGTAGTAAGGTCTTTAGACCTGAAAGTAGGGCTAAAGCCCTAACTATGAGCAAATTTCAGAATCTGTTAACTTACTTAACATAGTTCTATTTATTTTCGCTTACCTACTTAAATCACATTTTTAATACTCCCATTCTCTCATATAACTCCTTTCTTTTTCCCCCTAACTCCTGACTGCTGCCATAAATTTATCAGTTTGCAAAATGAGGAGGAGATAGATCTCCGACTTCTTCAAGAAGTCGGGGATCTGGTTATTCTGGTTATTACATTTAAACATAAAAAAACCCCCAAATAAATTGCAATTGGGGGCGAAAATGAATTAACAATTACGGGCGTACCGAGGTGAAAGTTTAGAAAATAAACATAAACATCAATTGCGGTGATTATTGTTGTAACGAACTCTTGTTCCAGCCCAAAGTAACTTCTCCCGCAATGTTTGATAATATGAATTATTTGCTCGTAATACAATAAACTTAGCGCGACAATCAGCCATTCGCACATCAACACGATGTCCTGGCCAAATGGAAGTAGATAAAACACCATCCATCCAGAGTTTAGTGCTTAAATCATAATCGCCCAAAGGCCAAATACTAACCACCGAACCGGGGGGTAAAACCAGAGGACGACTAGAAAGACTCATGGGACAAATGGGAGTGATGGTAATTGCTTCCATCCCATCATGGATAATTGGTCCACTGGCAGAAACAGTATAACCAGTAGAACCTGTGGGAGTAGAAATAATTAACCCATCTCCCACATATTGATCTACTATTTCACCATCAATTTCCATTTCTAGAATTGAGGTAATCATTCTGTCAGCAGAAGCGGGTTTGACACAAAATTCATTTAAACCTAAGTAACTTTCAGTTACGGGTTCTAAATTTGAGCCAGTTCCTTCATATACCGCTGCTTGTAACATCATGCGTCGTTGGATAGCATAACGATCTTCCAAGAGCCTGTCCCAAACTAGTTCTGGATCTTGAAACTCATCTACTGACTCGGTTAAAAACCCCAAATGTCCGCCTACATTGACTCCGAGAATAGGAATACCGGCTGCCGCTAAATGCCTAGCACCAGTTAAGACAGTGCCATCACCACCGAGTACCAAAGCTAAATCAATTGGTTGATTAGCAGAGGCCAAAAAAACCGGATAGGGGTTATCTTTTGGCCCACTGGGTCCCATCAATACTTGGCACTGACGATTTTCTAGTTGTTTAGCACAGAGTTCGGCCCAGCGTTTACTCTGGGGATCTCGCGCTTTATAAGCAATGATTACCTGCTTGAGTTGCACGGACTATTACCACTTCAGAAGATTAAACTGCTCCATATCAACGGTATCGCGGTTGCGATAAATAGTCAGAACGATCGCTAAACCTACTGCTGCTTCTGCTGCTGCTACGGTAATCACGAAAACGGTAAAAACCTGACCTTTAATTAAGGTTGAATCAAGAAAGTTGGAAAATGCCATTAAATTTAGATTAACGGCATTTAACAATAACTCAATTGACATGAGTACCCGCACTGCGTTCCGACTGGTAATTAAGCCATAAATACCAATGCAAAACAAAGCTGCGGCTAGTAATAAAAAGTATTGGAGTTGCATGATTGGTGATTGGTGATTGGTAATTGGTAATTGGTAATTGGGTGATTCATGTCCCCAGTCCCCAGTCCCTATTCCCCATTCCCAGAACTGCTGCCAGTGGAGATGAGTTCTTTGGGACGTTCTGGTAGGGTTAAAATTGTTTGTTGTAGTTCAGTGGTTGGTACTTGGTCGGGGAGATATTCCCGACGTGCCAAAATAATTGCGCCTACCATCGCTATTAGCAAGAGGACGGAAGCTAATTCAAAGGGTAGCAAAAAGTCGCTGAAGAAATGCTCACCAATGACAACGATGGAATTTTGACTAACTACGGGATTGGTTGTATAAGCCCAAGGTGTAGCTAATACCATTGTACTTAAAAGCGCAAATAGTCCAAAACTGACTAAAGCTGTAAATACTTTTCGTAATCCCGCACTAGGCAATGGTGAAAAATCCTGTCTTTTGTTTACCAACATAATGGCAAACAGAATTAAAACGTTAATTGCACCAACATAAATTAGGATTTGCGCTGATGCGACAAAATCACCATTTAGCAATAGGTACATTCCCGCCATGCTGATGAATACACCTCCCAGCAAAAAGGCGGAATAAACAATGTTAGAGAATAGCACTACACCGAGCGCTGTCCCAATCATCATTACACCAAGAATGCCAAGTGATACAGACTGTACTCCTTCTGCTAGATTCACTATTTTCTGTCCTTATTGATGATTAATAAATGCTGACTAGTAATTGGTAATTGGTGATTGGTAATTGGAAAAAATTTTTGATTCCCCATTACCCATTACCTATTACCCATTACCACTTTCTACTAGGTCTTCTGGACGAGAACCTGCACGGGGGGCATCGGCGGGAACTCCGTGAGGGTCCATTACGCCTTTAGGTAGGTAAACAAGTTCGCGGAGTGGTGTCACCATTGGATCGTTTGTAACTTTATAGGGTAAACGTCCCAGGGCTACGCTATCGTAATTAAGTTCATGGCGATCGTAAGTGGCTAGTTCGTATTCTTCTGTCATGGATAAACAGTTGGTGGGACAGTATTCCACACAGTTACCGCAGAAGATACAAACTCCAAAGTCAATACTGTAGTGTTTGAGCTTTTTCTTTTTAGTGCCTTTGTCCATTTCCCAATCAACGACAGGGAGATTAATGGGACAAACACGCACACAGACTTCACAAGCAATACACTTGTCAAATTCATAGTGAATGCGACCGCGAAATCTTTCACCGGGTATCAATTTTTCGTAGGGATATTGGACGGTGACAGGTCGCCGTCTCATGTGGTCAAAAGTGACGGATAATCCTTGACCAATGTAACGACCTGCTTGGACTGCTTCTTTGGCGTAATCACCAACTTGTTTGAGGAATTTTAGCATTTTGTATCTCTACTCTTTTAAGGCGATAGGTAACAGGTGATTGGGGAAAAGGTGATTGGTGATTGGGAAAACTATTACCTAGTCCCCAATCCCCATTACCCACCGAAGGCGACGGGAAAGGCTAGTTTGAAGGCGGCGGTTAATAGGAGATTTACCAAGCCTATTGGTAAGAGAAATTTCCATCCTAAGTCTAGCAATTGGTCAATCCGTACTCGTGGTACTGTCCAACGAATGAGGATGGCAAGAAATACTAGTAAGTAGGCTTTAATGACGGTCATGGTAATGCCTATGACCGCTGTGACTACCTGAATGGCTGGGTCACTTTCGCTGACTCCTAACCAACCAGTGATCATCTCAAGGGGGATAGGACAATGCCAACCACCAAGGTATAAAATTGCTACTAATAGGGCAGAAAGTACAAGGTTGATGTAGGAACTGAGGTAAAAGAGGGCGAATTTCATGCCTGAATATTCGGTCTGATACCCTGCTACTAGTTCTTCTTCGGCTTCTGGTAAGTCAAAGGGTAGGCGCTCGCATTCTGCTAGGGCGGCTATCCAAAAGATCACGAAACCTAATGGTTGTCGCCAAATGTTCCAGCCGAGAATGCCAAAGTTGGATTGCTGATTCACGATGTCAACGGTGCTAAGACTATTGGACATCATGGCGATCGCTAGTACACTCAGAGCTAAGGGAATTTCATAACTGATGGACTGCGCTGCTGCCCGCAACCCTCCCAACAAGGCGTATTTATTATTAGAGGCATAACCTGCCATTAATAACCCAATGGGCTGAATACTGGATAATGCAATCCATAAAAACACGCCCATGCCGACGTTAGCAATAATGATATTCTGTCCAAATGGCACAATTAAATAGGACAGAAATACTGGCAAAACGACAATAATTGGTCCGATGGTAAATAGCCAAGGATCTGCTTTGACGGGGATGATATCTTCCTTGAATACCAGTTTCAGACCATCTGCTACAGGCACTAATAATCCGAATGGTCCTTGGTATTCAGGCCCAATCCGTTGCTGTGCTGCCGCCGAAATTTTCCGTTCTAGCCATGTGGCAACTAGAACGCCTACTGTAGCCCCAATGAGCATCAGTACCATTGGTAATGGCATCCATAGGGCTTTGGCTGCTCCTGGAGGTACGCCTAAGTCCTTGACAGATTGAATAAAAGTTCCTTGAAGGTCAATTCCTGGATTCATGTTTGCTGCTCTTTAAGTCAACGTTCTGATGAACGATGAAGGATGAAATTACTTCCATCTTCATCTTTTGTCCTTCAGCTTTAGTAATAATCTCTGCTGAGATGATGCTCGATTGCAGTTCCATACCTTTGCCAAGTCATGAGTTTAGTATATCCTTGGATGGTTTTCTCCATGAAACTCCACAAGACAACTTCTACTTATGGTTGGGATTGGGAATTGATGATTGGTAAGTGGGGAAAAGTTGAGCCAGTAAGTCATCAGACAAGACAAATTAGCCGCTTCCAGGTTGGCAACGGTTATCTATTGTATCCAAATTGTCTAATTTTTTGCCCTGGGCGGCTGTTGTAAATTTGTCAATGGGAGGAAGTTGTGATTTTGGACTACAAGCCTCGATGGCAGATATGACAGTTATCAATCTGTCCATCGGAGGACTTGAATTGAACATCCAAAATCTAGAGTTGAGTGGTTTGTTAGTTAACGTTGGTCAATGGGAGTGTAAGCGACTTCGTGACGACCGTTGTAAACTTGGGTAGGACGGAAAATCCGGTTTTCTACCAGTTGTTCTTTCCAGTGTGCTAACCAACCAGCTACACGAGCGATCGCAAATACTGGTGTAAACAAGTCCGTAGGAATTCCCATCTTCCTATACACTAAACCGGAATAAAAGTCAACATTAGGATAAATCCCTTTGCCACCCAGTTTTTCCGAAACTACCCGTTCCATTTCTACGGCAATTTCATAGTATTCGTCATAGCCAAATTTCTCAAACAACTGCTCTGCCAAGCCTTGTAAGATTGTAGCGCGGGGATCTTTGACTTTGTAGACACGATGCCCAAAGCCCATAATTTTAGCTTTGCGTTTGAGAAGATCATCCACATAAGGGACAACATTCTCTACAGAACCGATTGCTTCCAACATCTGAATTACTTCTTCATTCGCCCCACCATGCAATGGACCGCCTAAAGTACCCACCGCACTAGCAACGACAGCATAGGGATCAGTCAATGTAGAAGCTGTGACTCTTGCACTAAAGGTAGAAGCATTCATTGTATGCTCAACATGAAGAATTAAGCAGATATCAAAGATTTTGGCTGCTAAAGGATCAGGTTCTTTCTCGTTGAGCATATACAGGAAGTTAGCCGCATAGCCTAAATCATCTCTAGGCTTAACTGGGTCATTACCTTCTCGCATTAACTGGAATGCTGCCACCATTGTGGGAATGGTCGCTATTAAACGAACAGCCGCAGTCCGAATATAGACCGGATTATGTAAATCCCGACGAGAATAGAATAAACCTAAAGCAGCAGCCGAGGCTTGAAGCGCATCCATCGGATGACCGCTTTCAGGGAAACATTTCATCATGTCCCGAATGCGGTATTTGATGCGTCTGTGGAAGAGAACTTCATGCTCAAATGCTTTTAGTTCTTCCTCGTTTGGTAATTCGCCCCAAATTAACAGATATGCAGTTTCTAGGAATGTACTTTTTTCGGCTAATTCCTCAATCCTGATACCACGATATTCTAGAATTCCTTTCTGCCCGTCTACATAACTAATACTCGACTGGGCTGCGGGAATGCCTTCTAAACCAGGCTTGTATTCGCATACCGTCATGGCAACACCATTTACTTTGTAAAATATCTGCTCACGCTAACTCACCAGAGACTATTTTCACCACAATAATTGCAGATGCAACAACTATTACAGCAGGTACTTGGGTGGTGTCAACCAAAACATTTGACTACGACCCCAAGCTGAACCATCATCTGGTAGTTTTATTCCCATCATACCTGCTTTTTTGAGGATGAGGCTCTCTTTTGCTTCTCCCCACAGGAGAATTTCTGCCCAATGGCTTAAACTAGGCTCATGACCGACTAATGCTAGTTTAGTTTTCTGGGGATATTTTCTGGGTTGAAGCCATTCTTGCCACCAATTTTGAATATTACCATCGAAGCTAAGATGATCTGATGTTTCTAATTGGGAACTCAGTCCAGCCGCAATGAGTATTTCTGCTGTTTGATAAGCGCGAATTAGGGGACTGGAGAGAATGAGATCAAAGTGTAATTCTAGCTTTGCTAATCTTTGGGCTACTTTCTCGGTTTTTTGTCTTCCTTCTGGGGTGAGTTGTCGTTCTTCGTCTTTTAGTTGCGGTTGATGTTCTTCGGCGATACCATGACGGATTAAGTATAGTTCCATGTTTTTAGTTGGGTTTTTTTATATTATTTTTGTTTCGCGCAGAGACGCAAAGAAGCAAAGGCGCAAAGAAGAGGGTAAAATTAGTAATTTCATATTAATATCTATATCAAAAGAATCTATATCTCTCATATTTTAGCCTTTGCTAATAATCCATATAACATTTCAATCCGTTTGTAATTAACTATATCAATAATAGTTACTTTTTTAGATTGAACTTCAAAAATGATTCGATATATGCCTACTTTCGCAATAAAATCATTATCTGGGCTTGAATTCAGATTAGAAACTTCAATTTCTGAACAATCAGGAAAGTTTTCTAGACAACTAATAGCATAACTAATCTTTTCTTTTTCTTGAGTTGGTAAAGCATCAAGTGCTATTTGTGCGTTATCATCTAAAACTATTTCATTTTTGTTTAGCTGTTGATTTTTAGATTCAGTAGAAAGATCGCAAGACTCATAAATTAAGTGTTGAAAATCATTGAAATTATTAGTTAATCCTTCTTGTTCCGAAATCTCCTTAATAACTGCTAATATTCTATCCTTGGTTTCTATTGGTACGTCATTTAAGTTAGAAGCAACTATTTCCATAACTTTATGATATTCCTGTCGTGCAGTTTCAATATTTTCTTTCATACTAGCCACTGTTTTGCTTAAAAGGCTTCTATGTATGGCAGGAATCCATTCATCCAATAACTCAACAATCAACATTAAAAACTTACCTAAAACCTCTGAATCTAGCTTCTGAATATAACCGTGAGCCAGACGATTGCGCTTTTCAAAATAAGCTTGAACAATATCAAATTCAGAAATTGATAACTCTCCCAAAGAGTACATTGATCTTAGCAATCTTATGACTGGTAAACGTTCAACAGGAATTGATACATCAACTGCTCTTTTTCTTAATGCTCCCTCAAAAACACTCCAGAGAAAAAGAAAAGCAGGTTCAATATTATTATTATTCTCAATAAGCTTGCTAACTTGACTAAAATAGCTGATTAGTTCTTCCCAAGAAGGTAGTTCTTCCGATGTTCCAGGTAATGATTCGGCTTCTATATCTTCAAGTGTCACTAATAAAAAACGCCAGCCCGGATGTCTACTAATTTCTTCCGCTACAGATTGTAAACGCTCAACTGAAACTGGATGAATACTGGTTTTTATTTCAATTATTAAACCTATTAAACTAGATTCATTTTCATTCTTCGTAGCAAGAATATCGGGTTGATAATTATCCAAATCAAACGGTAATTGATCTGCTTTCGGGTTTTGTATAACAGTAAATCCTTGATCACGATACTTCTTGATCAAAGATTCAACTTTTTCATCATGTAAACTTTTAGTATTGTCTATCATAAGTATTTTTCCAATGTTTGAGATTCACTTACTTTGACATAAACACACTCTTCGCCAATGATGACACCTTCCTGTAATAATAAAGGTAAATTTGTTATATCAATTGGCTCAGATAAAAACCGACGATGACTCTCTACATCTGATATTAGTCCATCATCTTCATAAACTAACTCATTGAGTGCATCCTGAATGGGTTTAATAATGTTATCGGTGTCAAGTAGATTCGGATCACCATAATTATCACCACAAAGATAAATTAGCGTTAACTGTAAATTAGCATCTTTAATTGGACTGCTACCCGTCCAAACCTTTTGGGCTTCAGAATGCACAAAATTTATCCATTCTCGACGGTTTATTTTGTTCCGTGTTTGGTTTGAAACAGGCCGCTTGCGAATGAGAAGTTCAAAATATATTATTGACATTCCCAGTCCATCTCTTGATTATAACTTAATAAACTTACAGCACTTTCCACCACTTACTCCTCAAGTCTTGGGTGTATCTCAAAATTGTACTAAATTTATACCTGTTTCTTTGACTATATAGTTTCAAAAATAAATCAAATAAGTCGAGTTGATAGCCGTACTGTATAGCTAGAGTATCAACAATAACGATAGAGATGAGCTTATCCCTATAGTTGATCATTTGGCTAAATCTGTATTGAAAATTATCTGAAAATGAAATATTCAACTCATCATGGCGATCGCCTAACTTGTACAATAAAAGATAGATTGTTGCGAATTGTATAGTTAAGGATTATAGCTGTCATGACTGCCGCTGTTTTAATCGAAAATCTTAAAAAAAGCTACGGTAATGTAGTCGCAGTCCAGGATGTTTCCTTTCAAGTCCAACCTGGAGAAATTTTTGGGTTACTTGGACCTAACGGGGCTGGGAAAACGACCACTCTCCGGGCTTTATGTACCCTAACAACGCCTGATACTGGGAAAATTGAAGTTTCTGGCATTTCTGTCTTAAATCACCCCAAATTGGCTAGGCAAAAGCTGGGTTATGTAGCCCAAGAAGTAGCTTTGGATAAGGTGCTAACTGGACGGGAGTTACTACAATTACAAGCGGCGCTGTATCACCTTCCTGGTGCGGTGATTAAACAGCGAATTAATACTATTTTGGATTTGCTGGGGTTACAAGAATACGCAGATAAAAAAACTGGCACTTATTCCGGTGGTTTACGCAAACGGCTAGATTTAGCGGCTGGTTTACTTCATGCGCCGGATGTGTTGGTATTAGATGAACCAACGGTAGGATTGGATATTGAAAGCCGGGTTGTAGTTTGGGAGTTCTTGCGGCAATTACGGACTGGGGGAACTACTGTGGTAATTACTAGCCATTATTTAGAAGAAGTTGACGCTTTAGCTGACAGAGTGGCAATTATTGATAGAGGTTTGGTTATTGCTAATGGTACACCTTCTCAGTTAAAAGATCAGGTGGGGGGCGATCGCATCACTTTAAGAATCCGTGAATTTTCACCTCCAGAAGAAGCCGAAACCGCCAAAAACCTGTTAGCAGCTTTACCTTTTGTCCAAGAAATCATCATCAACAGCGCCCAAGGTAACTCTCTAAATTTAGTAGTTACTCCGCAAAATGACGTTTTGATGACAATTCAACAAGCATTAAATAATGCCAATTTACCAATTTTTGGCATCGCTCAATCTCGTCCTAGTTTAGATGATGTTTACCTCGCAGCCACCGGAAAAACCTTAATGGATGCCGAATTAGCCGCTGTAGCCAATCGTGATCCTAAAGCTGAGAAAAAGCAAAATATGAGATAAAGAAAAGTGCAAAAGTAGGGTGTGTTAGCGACAGCGTAACGCACCATTCCAGGTTATTAAATTTGCGTTCCTAACTGTAATTGGTGTTATCGCAGTGGAAGAAGCTGTAAAAAAAGGCTGTTAGTGAAATATCTTGAGATCGGAATGTGTAAATTTGTAGTGACAGTAATTATAACAGTAGTAAAGCATTTAAACTCTGCCCTTAAATTTAGTGCCTACTGTATACTTGGCACAGATGAAGAGATGGAGAAATTACTGGACTGGAATGATAATTAAGGTAGTATGAGAGAAAGTTATGGAAACTTATGGCTATCCCATAAAACAACAATAAATTGATCTTAATTATACTTACTCATGAAAAAGTTGCAAATTGACTTTAACCATCAAGCCATACATAACAGCCGAGAAGATGGCTATCTCAAATTTCAACTTAATCAACAAACGGGTGCGGTTTTATCCATTGCTCATACGCAGGAAGCAATTATTGTACCTGTGACATCAGTTACAGCTATTCCGAATATGCCTGCGTGTATATTAGGATTGATGAATTGGCGTAGTCATATAATTTGGGTAGTTGATTTACCAAAGATGTTTAATCTGGAATGTCTTGATCATCGGTTGCGTCAGTATAATATTATTGTTATTCAAATAGAATCAATGATTTTAGGTTTAGTTGTTCAAGAAATTAAAGGTACAACCAAGTTTATTGCTGATGATATCCGTTCTCCTGTGGGACAGGTAGCATCTAGTTTAGTACCGTACTTATCTGGTTGTGTGGTGCAACAAGAAGAAATTTTATTGGTATTAAATGCAGTACATATTTTAAGTTCAGAGGTTCTTGGTATTAACTAATAATTAATACTCAAAGAAAGTGGTAATTTTTTATTTTATAGATGTGGTGTGAGGAGTATATGTTGAATAAAACTGATATCAAACAAAGTGGTAATTCTCAAAATCAAGCATCTTTAATTTCTCCAGCTAAAGTTGTTGATAATAGAGGAAAAAGTTCCAGCTATCAGAGGTTTTTGTATGAGATGTTAGAATATTTGCGACAATTTAAATTGAGTACAAAATCTATAATATTGTCTATAGCTATTGGTACTTTACCAGTTTTGGGAATTGGCGCGATCGCTTATATTTTCGGTAGTAAGTTAATTACAAAGCAAATTATTACATCCCAAGAAAATACAGCAATTAACTTAAGCAATAAAGTTAATAACTTTATTGGACAACGTTATGGAGATATTCAGATCCTATCTAGTATATCTTTTTCAAATCCGACGAAAGCTCCCAAAAAAGCAGGAGCAGAAAAATCTAGTAAAATATCCAAAGTTGATACCAGCACAATTAATATAGAAACAAAAGCCTCCTTAGATCGCTTAATCAAAAATAGTAATGTTTATGATAGTGTAGCCATATTTGATCTTAATGGAAAAGTGATTATTCAATCATCAGGAGAATCTTTAAGTCCAGAAAAAAAACTCATCTATTTTCAAGAGGTAATTAAACAAAATACTCCTATTATTAGTCAACCAGAAATAGTTAAAAATATTGGCACAGTGATTTACATAGCTGCACCAATTAAGGATGCAGTGGAGGGCAATACTATTGGTATAGTCAGAACCCGTATGCCTATAAAGGCTTTAAAAAAAGTAATCAAAGGTTATATAGATGAGAATCATCAATATTATTTTTTAGATGCAACAGGAAAAATTTTAATTAGTTCTTATCAAGATGTATTAGGTGAAAAATTGATCAATATATATCCGAGTTTAACTAATGTGTTGAATGCAAAAAATATTGATACATTTACAGCCATTGCCAAAAATAATCAACAGCAGCAACTTATTAGTTATATACCATTTTCCCAAATATCAGGTTTACCGGATATCAAGTGGCAATTAATCGTAGAAAAAGATACAGCGATCGCCTTTAAGCAACAAAGAGAATTTTTAACATTAACTGCTAGTACAACACCATTAATCGCATTATTAATGACGTTGCTTGTAGCTTGGTTAAGTCAGAGAATTAATGCTAAGATTGCGAGTACATCTATTGCAAAAGCTGAGGAAATTCAAGAGCAAATAAATCTAAGTGTAGTCAACAAACAAGAAGATCAAGAAAGAGAAATTGAATGGCTAAAATTACTGCTAGAGGTAACTAGAAAAATTCGCCTAAACCTTCAGTCTGAAGCTATTTATCAAACAGCAATTTCTGAAGTTAGTCATATTCTCAAAACAGATAGAGTCATAGTTTATAAACTCCACCGAAAAACCCAAGCTGTCAAAGTAATTGCTGAATCGGTAATTGATGATTATCAAAAAATGCTCGGTGTATACAACAATGATTCCCACTGGCGAGAACTTGGCAAAAGTAATCAATTTGAGGCTATATCAGATATTGAACAAGAAGTAAATTTAACCAGTAGCTATATCGAATGGTTAAAGAAATTTTCTGTACAAAGTAGTTTAACAGCACCAATTTTAAGTCATGGGGAAATTAAAGGATTCTTGATTGCTCATCATTGTCATCATCCTCATGTTTGGCAAGTTGGAGAAATTAATTTTCTGACCCAAGTTGCTACACAAGTCGGCTATGCTTTAGAACAATCTCATCTGCTAGTAGAGATCAGAAAATTGAAAGCTCATAGTCAAACAAATATTAATCAAGACTCTCTAGAACTCCAGAATTTTCAGGATAGTATTCAGCCAGTTGTCAACCAAATTCAACAAGCTGTTAGTGAAGTAAATATTTATTTAGAAAAATTCACCACAGAGGCAA
Source organism: Dolichospermum sp. UHCC 0259 (assembly GCF_009711935.1). GTDB lineage: Bacteria > Cyanobacteriota > Cyanobacteriia > Cyanobacteriales > Nostocaceae > Dolichospermum. The sequence continues at coordinate 36,799 of NZ_VIKX01000118.1, forward strand.
TTATAGAACCTGAAAAAATGCACCAAAGCTTAGAAACTATTGAAAATATGACCATTGCTATTCAATCTATCGCTGATATAGCACAGCAAGCTGTCACCATTGTTAATGATGCTAACCATACAGCCACTAAAACTGGAGCAGAAATGGATTTAACATTGCAAAATATTTTCTGTGTCCAAGAAACAGTTGATGAAATAGCTAAAAAAGTGAGACGTTTAGGGGAATCTTCTCAACAAATTTCCCGTGTGGTTTCTATAATTAATCAAATTTCCATGCAAACTAATTTATTAGCAATTAATGCAGGAATTGAAGCTGCAAGAGCCGGAGAAGAGGGTCAAGGTTTTGCAGTGGTAGCTGAAGAAGTTGGCGAATTAGCCGCCAGAAGTGCCGCCGCTACTCAAGAAATTGAGGAAATAATTGTCAAAATCCAACGAGAAACAGGTGAAGTATTAAAAACAATGACAACGGGGACTAATCAAGTTACCCAAAGCAGCAATATTATTGAAAATGCCAAACATAGTTTACAACAAATTGTTGATGTATCCCAGCAAATAGATACCTTAGTTCAATCAATTTTAACTTCTACTCAATCTCAAGTTCAAACATCACAAATTGTTAGTCAAACTATTAAAGATATTACTCTGGCATCAGCACGTAATACTCATAATTCGCGTCAAGTTTCCCAATCTTTACAAAAAGCGGTAGATATTTCTCAAGAGTTAAAAGATACTATTGAGACTTTCCCACCTAATTGATATTCTCATTTGTTCTGAATTAATAAATAATGACTAAGGACTAATGACTAATGACTAAAGATAAAGAATTGGAAATCCAGATGCAATTTCTGGAAGAAGCTACTGATTATCTCAATACTTTAGAAGGAGTATTACTGGAAATTGACACCAGCAAACGTATTGAATTAGAACATATTAATGCTGCCATGCGAGCCGCCCATTCTATTAAAGGTGGAGCAGCAATGATGGGATTTCGCGTATTAAGTGATTTAGCTCATAAATTAGAAGATGCTTTTAAAGTTTTAAAGACTCAAAAAGATTCCTTGGAACTTGATACTCATTTACAAAGTTTATTACTATCTAGTGTTGATTGGCTACGGCAAATTGTTGAGTTACTGGCAAAGGGTAATAATCTGGATCATAATTGGTTAAGAAAATTTTGTTATCCAGTTTTTGACGAGCTTTATGAGCGTTTAGGTGAACCGACTCCAGAAAATATTGCAACTTTGCTATCATCAGAAGATGATGCAGAAATTATCCCTTTATTATTTGAAACTGAAGTTGAAGAGTATTTACAACACCTAGAAGCTAGATTAAAAAATGCCAATAAATCGGGATTGAGAGCAGAATTAGTAATAATGGCAACCGAGTTAGGTGGGTTAGGAGAAATGCTGCAATTAACGGCATTTACTCAACTATGTCAATCAGTTAGCCATTATTTAGAAATTAATCCTGATAGTTGTGTGGAAATCGCTGATTTAGCATTAAAAGCATGGCGACAATCTCAAACTTTAGTATTAAGTAATCAATTAGGTAATTTACCAAATAGAATTGATTTTGGTGAAGTTATTAATGATAATTCTTCTGAGATATCAAACCAGCAAGATTATTTATTAAATAAATCAATTATTTCTGACTTTCAATTATTAGAAAATGTCGAATTATCTCCAGAAAGTGTTGATAAAGTATTAGCTTCAGACAATCTCCCCATAGATTATAAATATACTGAACGTAAAACTGATATTAATTCCCATCCTAAAGAAAGAGAAAACCAAGAAAATACAGTTAGAGTCCCTAGTAAACATTTAGAAAAAATTAATGATTTATTTGGAGAAGTTATTATTCAACGGAATGGGTTAAATGTGCAAATGGAAAGATTACGTAAATTGGTGCGTAATCTTAGTCAAAGAGTCCAAATTCTTGATCAAGAAAATCAAGAACTACGCACAGCTTACGCAAAAATAATCACTCATAATCATCTGCCGGAGGAATCACCTAATCATAGCAATCAAGAAGCAGAAAATAATTTTATAGAACAGGATAGCTATCAAAAATTGAATTTATTATCTCAAAATGTCATGGAAACTATTGTCCAAGTTGCCGAAGTTACCAGTGATATTCAATTAAGTGTGGACGATACAGACCAAATAACACGAAAACTAAATAAAACTTCTAAACAATTACAAAGACAATTAACCCAGGTGAGAATGCGTCCTTTTTCTGATTTAGTGGAACGTTTTCCTAGAGCTATTAGGGATTTAAATGTTGAGTATGGAAAAAATGTGCAGTTAAAAATTGAAGGTGGAAATACTTTAATTGAAAGAGGTATTTTGGAAGCTTTAAATGAGCCTTTAATGCACTTGTTACGCAATGCTTTTGATCATGGAATTGAAGATCCTACTACTCGGAAAAATCAAGGCAAACCTGAACAAGGTTTAATTGAAATGAAAGCTGCCTATCACAGTAATCGCACAATTATTACTATTCGTGATGATGGACAAGGTATTTCTTTAGACAAAATTCGTCACCGGGCTTTAACAATGGGTTTGGATGATTCTTTATTAGCGATCGCTAGTGATGAAGAACTACTATCATTGATTTTTGAACCAGGATTTAGTACCTCAGAACAAGTCACAGCTTTATCAGGTCGGGGCGTAGGTATGGATGTAGTGCGTAATAACTTAAAATTAGCACGAGGAGATGTGAATGTTGACACCCAAGCTGGAGTGGGGACAAAATTTACCTTATCAGTACCATTTACCTTGTCAGTCGCGCGGGTTTTATTGGTTGAGAGCGATCGCTTAGTGTTAGCATTTTTTACAGACGTAATCGAGGAAATTTTCTTACTAGAACAAGAGCAAATCTTCTCCCAAAACGGGAAAGAATTTATTAACTGGCAAAACAATCAATTACCATTACTGCGTCTCAATAGTTACTTTGACTTTAATTGCTCCCGCTACAATAACCTAGAATTAGAAACTCTGCCGATCATTAATGCTACAAGTGTATTGATAGTCAAACATGATCATCAACAAGTCGCAGTTCAAGTAGAACGCTGCTGGGGTGAACAAGAAGTAGCTATTCGTCAAGTAGAAGGTAATATTCCCCTTCCCAGTGGTTTTGATAACTGTACAATTCTTGGTGATGGTCGAGTAGTTCCCCTCATTAATACCAATGATTTAGTATCGTGGATTACAACAGGTGAACGTCCCCACATCAGTAATAAATTACCAACAACAAGACTACAAACTGCATTCCTCAAACCGCCAAAAGTCCCCACCCTAAATCAACCTAGCCGCCAAAAAGGCATAATTTTGATCGTTGATGATTCCATTAACGTCCGCCGTTACCTGGCACTAACCTTGGAAAAAGGCGGGTATCAAGTCGAACAGGCTAAAGATGGTCAAGAAGCTTTAGAAAAGCTAGAAAGTGGTTTGCAAGTCCAAGCGGTGATCTGTGATATTGAAATGCCACGTATTGACGGTTATAGCTTTTTAGAGCGCATCAACAACAATACAGAGTTAAGAAATATTCCTGTCGCTATGTTAACATCCCGTAGTAGTAGTAAGCATCGTCAGTTAGCTATGCAATTAGGAGCAAAAGCTTATTTTTCTAAACCTTACAATGAGCAAGAATTATTACGAACATTAGAAGAAATAATTTTTCAGATTCCAGAAACAACATGAATTACAGCAGGAGTCAGGAGTCAGGAGTAAAACTGGCTTTATGTATAGGTTTTAATTGAGATTTTGTACCTCCTAACTATGCAACCTGCTATAAAAATATATAGAACACAATCAAACAATTTTAAACTTGAACATTTTTGCTAATTTTACATCAATAATTCAGTCCACACGGAGCTTATGGCACTTTGGACAAACGGTACTGGGTATTATATTTCGCCACCCCATTACTGGCACAAGTATTATCCCCGTTTTACCTGACGGTCAAATTGTCCTGATTAGAAGAAAGGATGATGGTCGTTGGTCATTACCTGGTGGTATGGTGGATTGGGGAGAAGATGTTCCTCATGCAGTCCGTCGGGAATTGATAGAGGAAACAGGTTTGGAAGTAGTTAAAATTCGCCGTTTAGTGGGAGTTTACTCGTCCCCAGATCGTGATCCTCGGATTCATTCTATCTGCATTACTGTTGAAGTTGAAGTCCAAGGAGAAATGGCAATTAAAGATACCTTAGAAGTTATGGAAATTCAAGCTTTTCCTCCTAGTTCTTTGCCAAAACCAGATATGTCCCATGATCATTTCCGTCAGTTACAAGACTACTTAAATGGTTTAACAACACTTGCCTAAAAAGTAGAAAATTCAAAATTTTGGGTTTGTAAATTGCACAACTTAGACAAATAAATTAGTAAATTAAAATGAATATTTTATTTCGTAACTCCCGCATAAAACTTAGTCAAGGGGTATTATTTTGGCGTGAAGTTGGTACAGGAATACCCGTAGTTTTTCTACATGGTGCATGGAATGATGGTAGCGAATGGGTATCCACGATGGAATTATTAGCTGAAAAAATCCATTGCTTCTCACCGGATTTGTTAGGTTTTGGTGAATCAGCAAATCCTAAAATTCACCATTCCATCAATTTACAAATCGAATGTTTAGCTGATTTTTTAAAAGCTTTAAAATTAGAAAAGGTCTATTTAGCTGGTAATTCTCTAGGAGGTTGGATTGCGGCTAGTTATGCTTTAAAATATCCAGAACAAATATCTGGCTTAATATTATTATCACCAGAGGGTGTTGCAGCGGAAGGGCAAAAAAAGGAATGGCAAAAAAAACGGCGGTTATTTTATTTTTCACCCTTGATTATTAAATTATTACGCTTAATTATGCCTTTTATTAAATTGATTGGTTGGGAAGAAAAAATTGCTAGAAATTTAGAATCAAGAAAAACATTGTTACAATCCTCAACAGCTTGTCAATTACTTTTTAATCGTAAGCGACCAGAAATAGAAGCAGAATTATTAGAAACCCGCTTACCGAAAATTAATGTTCCCTGTTTGATTTTACAAGGTAGTCAAGATACACAAACTGCTATATCCAAAAGTAATACTTATGCTCGATTAATTCCCGAAGTTCAGTTACATAATATTGCTCACGGAGAAAGTAATTTACCAGAAACTTGTACTGGTGTTGTCGCTGAAGCTATTTGGGATTTTATTAATAAGTAGGTAGGGGCGCGGGGCCCGCGCCCAGTCAGGAGTCAGGAGCAAGAAGGAAGAATTAGTAAGATTTTTAGAATAATTGAACGCAGATAAATACTAAATTGACTCTAAATATCGGCGTAATTTACTACTAAACCAATCAATCACTGTGACTACTACTAATAGCACTAACATCATGGTTGTGGCTTTGGTATATTCAAAACCATCTATATAGCTTTTTAATTGAAATCCTATTCCCCCAGCACCAACTACTCCTAAAACCGAAGCAGCACGAATATTATATTCAAACATCCACAGGGTATAACCTAATCCTAATGGTAATATTTGTGGTAATATCCCATATTGAGCAATTTGTATTTTTGATGCACCAATTACCTGTAAAGACTCTAAGGAATGATAATCTACTGATTCTATAGCTTGTTGATAAAATTTAGCAAGATAGCCAATAGTATATATTGATAATGCTAATGTTCCAGCGGGTGCACCCAAACCTGTAGCAGCTACAAAGATTAAACCTAAGATAATTGAAGGTACGGAACGCACAGCATTTTGTAGTAAGTTGGCTATCCATCTTAACCATAAAGGGGCGATATTATTAGAACTGGCTATGGCAATTGGTAAGGATAAAACTGCACCTATGGATGTTCCCCAGACAGACATCTGCACGGTTTCAATTAATCCTTTAATCGCAATGTCTAAAACTTGTAAATTGGGAGGAAATAACCGAGCAATAAAATCTGTGATAAAAGGCCAGCTATCTTTTAATAATTGAAGATCAACTTTTAATCCTTGTAACGACCAAATATAAATTCCTATCATTAATAGGAAGACAAGTGAAGGTATAAACCAAGGATAACGATGAAAAATTTGTAAACTAGAAAATTTTTTCATTTTTTAACTTACTCCATATAATTTTAATTATTTTACTTAATAGGTTATGAAAATTGCTGTTGTAAATTTTCACATTTGCCATCGTAAACTACTTTTCCACTATCTAAAATTATCGCTCTTTGACCGTATTCTGTAGCTAGTGCTAAGTCATGTAAAATAGTAACTATAGTTAATCCTTGTTGATGCAATTCTGATAAAGTTGCCATGACTTGTTGTGAGGCTACCACATCTAAACCTGTGGTAGGTTCATCGGCTAAAAGTATTTGTGGAGACTGCATTAATGCTCTAGCGATCGCTACTTTTTGTTGTTGTCCACCACTTAATCTACTAGTTTTTTGATATGCCTGTTCTTTCAAACCTAGTTGTGTTAATAATTCTAAGGCTAATGTGCGATCGCGCTGCGGAAATCCGAATAAAGTTTGCCCCGTCTTTCTTACCCCCAATCTGCCACATAAAACATTATCAATTGCTGATAATTGGCGAATTAAGCCCCCTCCCTGAAATAGCATTCCCACATCTCGACGGATTTGCGGTAAGTTTTGATCACTTACGGACACACCATTAATTTTAATTTCCCCTTTAATCAAGGGAACTAACCCCACAAGTGATTTTAATAATGTTGATTTACCTGCCCCATTCAATCCTAGCAATACTACAAATTCACCTTGATTAATTTGGCAATTAATATTATTTAAAATCGGCCGTTCTAAAGAAGCAATATAATCTGTTTGCAAATGACAACATTCAATAAAATTCACGTTACTTTTAGATAAATGATAATTTGTAATTACTTCAGAGTTAAGAGTCATAGCTATTTTGGTGGAAATTTCATCAAGAAATCATAATTTGTCAGAATTAAGAATTTTGTTGTCAATATTCCTAATTCTGAATGCTGACGTTTAAATTATTATTCCATCCCCACATTTTTTAGGGCTTCCCGCACTGGTCGAAGATGACGATTATGATCAATCCTAACCAATTCTGTAGAATTATATAAACTGCTCAGTAATTGATTATTTTCTGATTTATTTAACTTCAACAAAGCATTAATTAGCTTTTCTCTTGTAACAACTGGGACATCATCATCAATCGCAATACCATGAGCAGGAACACCAGAAATTTTATGTAATATTCTAACTTTATCTCTATTTTCAGCCGCCAAATAGGGAGGGAAAAGAGCGTATTCTGAGACTACAGCTACATCAGCTTGACCTCTAACCACAGCATCTAAAGCTTTACTATAATTTCCCCCATAACTAATTTTACCAAAGAAGCTTTCCAAGCGATCGCGGTTAGGCACAAAACCTTGTTTTACTAACTCACTCACTGGAAAAATAAACCCAGAACCAGATGTCGGAGAAGTAAAAGCCATAGTTTTGCCTCTGAGTTGTTCTAAAGTTGCTTTTGGAGAATTTTTACTTTTTAATTGGCTGTTATTAGGAACAACAAAAATAGAATTATAAGTATATCTACCGGAGTAATTTTTGCGAACTTCAGCCAAATATAACCGAGAATTTGCTAATTGTTCTGCCTTTAGAGCCGGACGGCTACTTAAAAATGCTACATCAGCCCGATTTGCTCTTAAAGCTTCTACTGCGGCTGTCTCATCACCTATTTGCGCTTTAACGGGTATGCCTATCTCTTTGGATAAAAAAGCAGCTACATTATTAGCTTTATTTTGCAAGTCTGTAGAATCAGAGCGACTAGAAAAAACTATAGTTAAAGGATTGATTCTCTGAGCAATTAGGCGTGGTGCTGGTTGATTTTTCAAAGGGTTAGCTATGGCTATTTGGTGAGAATCCAAACCGCTTAACACCATTCCTGTCAAGGCTAAGAATCCGCTACTAACCGCCCAAAAGCTTTTTTTACTCACTACCATTTTTTTACTCCACTAAGAATTATTTTCAATATTTTTGCAAATTACTTGCAACTAATTTTATCAAAAACTTTAGACCTTTTAAGAATAAAAGTCAATAAGCAAAAAAAAATTGCTCAATTTATCCCTAGATAGAGCTTGTACTATCAGGTTTTTGTACTAATGTTGATTTAGTTTTTCATTTTGTATAAAAAAGTTTGTGCTTGCAAATACTCATTGAGGCATACAAATAAAATTAAGTATTGACAAAATTCACTAAATATAAACCATGATTTTTAATAGAAAAGAATGAAAAGCCCCTTCATTAATCTGAAGGGGATAACCACAGGAGTTTTTACCTACATCCTAAAGATTGACGAGTATCTACACCTGTTTTAGAATTGACACCACTAGCCTTAGCACAGATTTTTTTTACCTGTACCATATCTAGAATTGCATTGGTAAAATCAGCACCAGTAACATTAACTTCATCAAAAGTAGAACGCAACATCATCGCATCTGTAAAAACTGCATCACTTAAATCGGCATCTTTGAATCTTGATAAATAAGCAATTCCTTGACTAAAATCCACACCATGAAAATTTACAGCATCCAATAAAACACCGTTAAATACAGCACCACGTAAATCAGCGTCGCTAAAATTAGTATTTTCTAATTTCACACTGGTAAACTCAATCCCAATTAAACTCTGTCCAGAAAAGTCTTTCCCCCCGACTCCCTTGTTTATAAGAGAATTAGTAACACTAGAAGAGCTTGCTGCTTGCGCTGATAAGGGAAACACAAACAATACTAAAGCTAAAATCACACTAGCCAAAATTGAGCGATACTTCATAATTTTTGCTTAATAAATCTCAACAATTCCACCATTAATCATTAAACCGCAGGAAGGAGGCAGAAGTGATTTTCTGCTAAATTAACAACGATCTCGTAGGATAGATAAATGTTGAGATGCGATCGCACGTAAACTTAAATATAAATAACTACCTGTGGCTAATCAAGAAAATATTACCCAATCTCTAACACGAACCCCTCTATATCAAATGGGTATAGAACTCAAAGCCAGATTTACCAGCTTTGGGGGGTGGGAAATGCCCATACAATATAGTAGTATTACCCAAGAACACCATGCTGTCAGAAATACCGCTGGAATGTTCGATATTTCTCACATGGGCAAATTTACCCTTCAAGGTAAAAACCTGATTTCCCAACTGGAGTATTTAGTTCCTTCCGATTTAAGTCGGTTACAACCTGGACAAGCGCAATATACCGTATTGCTCAACCCCCAAGGCGGAATCATTGACGACATCATTATTTATTACCAAAATACAGATAGCAGTGGTACGCAGAATTTAGTTATCATCGTCAATGCCTCAACTACCGACAAAGATAAAAAATGGCTATTGGCACATCTTGATCTTGATGTAGTCCAATTTCAAGACCTATCACGGGATAAAATCTTAATTGCCGTTCAAGGACCCACAGCTACTGATCATCTGCAATCCCTAGTCACAACAGACTTATCACCTATTAAGGCTTTTGGGCATTTAGAAACGACCATTTTTGGAAAACCTGCCTTTCTTGCCCGCACAGGTTACACTGGCGAAGATGGTTTTGAAGTGATGGTAGATTCCTCCGTTGGTATAGACTTGTGGCAAAGTTTATATAATGCTGGTGTTATTCCCTGCGGACTTGGTTGTAGAGATACCCTTCGCTTAGAAGCGGCAATGGCACTTTACGGGCAAGATATTGACGATACCACCACACCTCTAGAAGCTGGCTTAGGTTGGTTAGTACATTTGGATACTAAAGGTGATTTTATTGGCAGAGAAGTTTTAGTCCAGCAAAAAGCCCAAGGAATGTCCCGTAAACTCGTCGGTTTGCAAACACAAGGACGTAATATTCCTCGTCACGGCTACCCAGTATTATCATCGGAAAAAGTCGTAGGAGAAGTAACAAGTGGTACTCTCTCACTCACACTTGGTTATCCCATAGCCTTAGCTTACGTTCCCACCCAATTAGCAAGACTTAAGCAGCAGCTAGATGTGGAAATTCGCGGTAAAGCTTACCCTGCGGTAGTTGTGAAACGCCCATTTTATCGCTCAAAGAATCGTGTTACTAACTGATAATCTTTGAGAGTTTTGAGGAATAATGTCTTTTAGGTTACTCTTGTAACACTATTTTTTAACGTGGAAGAGAAAGTGATATGTCTTTAGAATATCCCCAGGATTTTCGCTACTTAGATTCCCATGAATATGTTCGTTTAGATGGAGAAATTGCCACTATTGGTATTACTGCATTTGCCATAGACCAATTAGGTGATATTGTGTTTTTGGAATTGCCAGATATTGGTGATGTTATTACTAAGGGAGATACATTTGGTTCTATTGAATCTGTGAAGGCTGTTGAAGATTTGAATTCACCTGTTACTGGTACAGTTGTAGAACGCAATGAAGCTTTAATAAATGATCCAGAACAAGTAGCTGAAGACCCTTATGGTGAGGGTTGGTTCTTAAAAGTTCGCATTAATGACCCTGATGAAGTTAATGAGGATACATTGACAGCAGATGAATATAGTGATCAGGTATTGGGTGTGTAAATAATTTCATTTATACGTTCCCGCAAATGAAAAAAAAGGATATCCACTAAACTATATCTCAGCTTTTTTGGCAACTTGAAAGGCTGAGATATAGGTGATTTGTATATTTCCTCCATAGTTATTGGCGATCTTTTCTCGTAATTCTGTAAATAAACAATTTCTAGTTTCTCTATCTAGGTTTAGGTATGGTGTATATGTGCTTAACAGTAATAAGAAATCATCTATATAATAATTAACTTTACAGACAACTTGTTCGGAAACTAGATTTTTGAATTTATCTGAGTCAATGGCTTTTTGTCCTAAAGACTGCACTATCTGTTTTTGAGTTTGCGTATCTTCATATCTATCCAAAGATGGAGCATACTTTTGATAAATTTCTCGAAAACTTTGATATACTTCATATTCTGGTTGTGGTGTCATATTCCACAGCAAAATTAAAGAACCATCATTTTTTAAAGCTTGATTAATCTTGAGATTACCAAATTCAGGATTAATCCAATGGTAAGAAGTTGCTGCTAAAACAGCATCAAATTTTTCTGTTTCTAGTTCCCATTCTTCAAATGTAGTCTGGTGAATTTCTACCTGTGGATACATTTCACAGTTTTTTCTGGCTAAGTCACAAGCTGCTAAACTTGGTTCTAGACAGATCATCGAAAAACCTAATTGAGCAAATGCTAAAGTTGCATTTCCTGGTCCACAACCTAATTCTAGAATATTAGCTTTGTGGGAAAGTTGAGCTACTTCTACAGCACCATTAATAATTTCTTGTGGATAGCGAGGTCTGAATTTATTATAAGCTTCTGCAACATGAGAATACCAGTTTTTTCTAGTTTCTAAGTCTTGAGAATATAAGTTTTTAAGTAGTTCCAGTTCTTTCATAAGTTATCCTTGAAGAAGATTTCCTATTTTATTTGCTGTGGAAGTAACTTCAATCATTATAATAATATTATTTTGACCGTGTATCAGTTTTTCTTGTAGCTTTTTCTCTATCTTTTTTAGCTTTATTTTTTTTATCAAGTTCTTCTTGAATTTTAATAAATCTATCTGTATCGAGCCAATTTAAAAAAATAAGATTTTGGCATTTTATTGATAAATATAAGCAATAATTTAATATATTTGTATTAATATCAAGGTTATATTTGTTAAATATCTCAAGAACTTTATCCCCTGGCTTTTCATCATTAATATTTTTAATATCTTCCTTTATTGCATCTATTTTTTTATCTACTTTATCACTATTAATACTTTTCACACAATTATCTTTTAAATTTTCAAAGAATGTGTTTATCTCATCTTGATTAGCAAAATCAAAAGAAATATTGAAGGTTTCATATCTTAATAATAGCTTTTCTAGACAAGACTCAGAAACAAAATATTCCATTTTATCTTTTAAAAATTTTTCAGTTTCTTGAGTTAAAATATCTATAATATTATTATAATTTTTTTCTTCTAAGGAAGTAATATTCTGATGATCAACCCAACGGTCATCCATTAATAACTCTCTCCACTCTTCCACCATATCTTCCTTGGATTTTGTAAAACAACTTTTAAGATCAGAAGATATGCTATTTTGACATTCTTTTATTTTTTGCTTTTCCTTGGGAATTTCATCTAAATATCCTAGTATTTTTTTAGGAATCCAATGACCAAATTTTGTTCTAATACTGTATTTTCCCCAGTCGATATTATAAGTGTTATTATATTTTATAAAAATTGTCTCTATATCTTCGTTAATGCCTTGAAAATAATTTTTACTAGCTCCATTTCCTTCTAAAAAGCCTTTTTGCTTATACTTATCAGTTCTGGATTCTTCCTTTCCTTTTTTATTGAAGTTATATGTATGCTGTAGTACAGCATTAATAGTTATATCATTTGTTTCAACAAAACACCCCAATTGAATTAGAGCATATTTGAAATAGTAATCATCATCAGCTACAAATTTATTTATTTTTGAAACATCTATAAAGTCGTTTTCTAAGATTTTTAAATCATTACAAAAGTTTTCTATATCACTTTCATCTTGAGTATTATATAATATTTCTATATTTCCGTTATTGTCAGTTAAGCCCCTTCCTGTTAAATTAGCTGATCCTACAACCAAACTTCCTTTTTTAGAAGTATCCGAAAATAAACAATATGCCTTTGCATGAAATAAGCTAGAAGAGTTATTAACTTTAAAAGATATCTCAATATTATTGGAATGCTTATTTTTAATCCAATCATTGATCTTGTCAAGTCCTATACATATAGCTTCTCCTCTATCTATATATATTGATATTTTACATAAGCTTATTTTTTTTTGTAATACTTGAATGATTGTATTGGTAGATTCTAAATTAAAATAACAGCTTACTAAAATCAAATGGTATTTTTCATCTATTACATTACCATGCAATAAAAAATCAACTAATAATTGTTGTTTGTCTTTTTGAAAAAAAAAGTTGTGTGTGGAAATCATTGATACTCCTGGTAGTTTCACAGATTCAAATTTTTGAATAATTATTCGAGGTTTTACGAAAACAACAACTTCATTAATCTGTTACTATCTTACGAAAATTCTTGTAGTAAATTCCTTAATCAAGAATTACCTTACTTATCAACATCCATTGCTAAATCTTCAAAATTAGTAATTGTTACTTCCACATCAGGGAAAATTGCCGTTATTTTTAACTCTCCTCCCATAGCTTCAATAACTTGTCTTAGATGACTAACATACATATCAGTACGATTTTCTAATCTAGAAATAGCAGGTTGTTTAATTTGCAATTTTTCAGCTAATTGAGCTTGAGATATTTTTAAAGCTTGACGTAATTCAGCTAATGCCATTTCTTCTTTTAATGTAGCTGTTTGATTCGCTATTCTGGTTTTTCTTTCTGCGGAGAAATCTTTAGTAAGATTGCTAAACTTTTTATGTCCTGTCATATTAAACCCTCACGACTAATTTCTTCAAGATATTCATCATAAAGACTATCTGCTATGGGAATATATTTTTCATAAAATCGGTTATCTCCTGTTTTATCTCCACCAATCAGTAAAATTGCCACTCGTCGCGGATCAAAAGCATAAAATATTCTGAGTGGTTTACCACCGCTTTGAATACGTAACTCTCTTAAGTGGGAATTTTTTGAACCTTTAACATCGGATGAATAAGGAAAGGGTAATTGAGTTCCTTTTTCTTCTAGTAGTTGAACAATGCTGACAATATCATCTTGTTGTTCCTCTCTAAGAGTTTGCCACCAATGTTCAAACTCATTAGTATATTCTATTTCCCAACTCACTTTCTATTATATTACGTTGATGTAATAAATTATAGCTCTAATTTATCAATTTTCACAACTAATAAAAATTTTTACTTGTTCCTAAAGCTATGACAGCATTTTGTCCACCAAAGCCAAAGCTGAAACACAGCACTTGCTGAATTGTGCTTTCTTGTGCTGAGGTGATGAAATTTAAATTAAATTCTGGTTGCTGAAGTCCTACACAGGGGGGTAAAATTTGCTGTTGCAATGCCATGAGTGAAAAGGCTACACCTAAAGCTCCAGATGCTCCTAATGTATGACCTGTACTACCTTTGGTGGAACTAATCGCTAATTTTGGTGAAAATAAGTGTTGAATAATTTTACTTTCTATTCGGTCATTTAACTGGGTAGCTGTACCATGAGTGTGAATATAATCTATGTCTGTGGGTGAAATGTGACTACGTTCTAAACATTGCTTAATGGCGATGATGGCACTTTTACCTGCTGGTTCTGGTGAGTTTCCATGATATGCGTCTGCTGTCATTCCAAAACCTAATATTTCTCCATAAATTTTGGCTTGTCGTTGGGTTGCTAATTCCGCAGATTCGAGAATGAAGACAGCGCCACCTTCACCTATTACCAAGCCTTCTCGCTGTAAATCAAAGGGATAAGCGCCTGTTTTGGCTAAAGCCCCCATTTGCCTAAATCCGGCTATTGTCAGGGGGGTTATAGGTGCTTCTATTGCCCCTGTAATTACTCGTTGGTATTGCCCAGTTTTGATTAACATTGTAGCTTGAGCGATCGCCCAAATTCCTGTTGCACAAGCCGCCATTGGTGCTAAAACCGCTGCTGTTGAGCCTATTTTCCGGGCTACAGCGATCGCATTCATTTGTGGTAGAGTATTTAACCAATTGTCTAAGTTTAATTCTGCCTCTTTCTGATATATCTGTCGCGCCATTATCTCCCAAGATGCTTGATAACTCCGACTAGAACCGATGACTACAGCACAATCAAGTAACGGTGTTTCTAATTGGGCATCTTGTAGGGCTGAATTAACAACTATTTCCGTGAGTGTATTTAATAAAGAAGGTTTTTCACCAATTAATCCCAGGGGAATGATTCCCAATTCTGGAAATATTTGATGTAATTTAATTCCCGTTTTTCCTAATAATAGATTTTGCCAATTAGCCTCTAAGCTTTTACCTAAAGCAGAAACTAGACCAATTCCAGTAACAACAACTTTAACCAATTTTAGATTTTATATAAGAAGGAGTCAGGAGTCAGGAGTCAGGAGTCAGGAGTCAGGAGTCAGGAGTCAGGAGTCAGGATGAAGAAAGAAGGAGTCAGGAGTCAGGATGAAGAAAGAAGGAGTCACGAATCAGAATACTTATAAAATCACAAATCAACAACTGACCACTGACAACGAACAACTGAAAACTGACAACTGACCACTGACAACTAACTACCGAGAAATTTTCAGATTTTCCGCACCTTTAGTGACTTTAGCAGACTCAATGCGATCGCCTTGCTGGATTTTGTTAACTACCTCAAAACCTTTGGTAACATTACCAAACACAGCATAGTTACCATCCAAGAACGATAAATCTGCTAAAGCAAAGTAAAATTGAGAAGAAGCAGAATCCGGGGATTGTGATCGAGCCATAGCGATCGCCCCTTGCTTGTGTTGTAATACAGGCTTCTCAGTAATAGTTTTACTGTAAACAGGATCATTTGCGCCTTTTGGTTTAATTTCTAACGGTATCCGTCGCTCATTCCCCGTTTTAGAATCAATATAACCACCAGTTCCCAATCTACTTTCGGGAAATTTCGGGTCTTTACCTTGTGGATCTCCACCTTGCACCACAAAAGGCTGGGGTTCGCGCACAACACGATGGAATGCTAAACCGTTATAAACACCTTTTTGTACCAAATCCACAAAATTACCCGCAGTAATTGGCGCATTTGTCCCATCTATTTCCATCTCAATTGGTGTGGGGTTAACAACTTCTCCACGCTTCACCGTCATCACCACCGTAGCCTTACCTTGAAGACGTGGCAAACCCTTGATTCCAGGAACAGTCTCGCTAATAGTTTCTGATACTGTTTTTGCGCTAGTAGTAGTGTCTGAGGTAGCTGTTGCTGTTGGGGATGCGCTAGACGATGTTGGATTACTCGTACATCCTCCCAAAGTTAAAGCACCAATCATCAATAGAACTACAAAAAATTGTGAAAATTTTAACCGCATTGTTAGTGACTGCATTAATCAAAATATCTTAATTTGTTCTTGCCAATTCGTGAAGTTTGGATTTTAAATTGTGAAAATAACCTGACCTCAGATCCCCGATTTCTTAGAGAAGTCGGGGATCTTATTCTTGTTGTTCACCAATCCAAAATCCAAAATTCCTAGAGTCCTTCTAAAGATACTCCTAAAAAACGAGCTAATTCCGCACCTTGGGTTTCCAAATCTGCCAAAGATAACGGTTGACCTACTCGTGTAAGAGGAATATCCCGTCTACCTTTAACCCGAAGATACAAAGCGCGTTGAGGATTCAGACCTTCCTTAATCACAATCTTGACAGATTGTACATCCGCAATCCTACCGTCAATTTGGATTTGACGATTTTTTCCGGGAAACCCCCAACGAAAGATTTTTAATGCCCCCGTTTCCCGATTGAACTCATTATAACCACCGCCTAAATCCCATAGAACTACCAGCCACAGATATGTAGCTAATAGCAAGCCAGCAGTACCATAGAGTCCCATCACCAATCCTTGAGGGACAAATATGAGTTGTGTGGCATCGGTAACTATGAGTAAATTAACTTTGAGATAACTAGAAATACTAGCTAAGAAAAAACCACTGGCTCCCATAGTTACAATACTTGCCCACCAGTAGTTACTAAACCGACGTGAACCAAGAACCTTTTGAGAGAGGAGGTTCTCGCTTTTATTAATTGTTGTTGATACGGTCATTAATCTACCTTGGACTATCTTTCTCAAGTCTGCCACTGAAGCAGTCTGGATTGCAAGTTATCAAAGAGATGACAATGAATTTTATCCTCAACTTGCAAGAACTTAGGGCGCAGGGCCTGCGCCCCTACGAAGATTTATGAGAAAATCTGTGTCAAATTGTTAAAATTCTGATATTGATAGAAAATATTTAACTTCCTGTTCTATATCCAGCCCAAATTCTGACTAATGTGATAAGTTAAGAATCATTACGTTACCAAAACCTAGATTGCTGGTTAACGGTAGCCGATCATGTCATAATTTATGAGAAATGATCGATTTGTCAAGCAGTCAGTTCTCACAATCTTAGCGTCTGTAAGGCTGCTAGAATTGTAAAAAAAACGTTTAGTTCCTCACGGCAGATGATATAAATCAGTAAACTTGCTGAAACACTGCTTAAAAAACGTTGAAATTTTAGTAAAAACGAGGATTTTAGTAAATGACCATCGCAGTTGGACGCGCCCCCAGTAGAGGGTGGTTTGACGTATTAGACGACTGGCTAAAGCGCGATCGCTTTGTATTCGTAGGTTGGTCAGGAATATTACTATTCCCCTGTGCCTTCCTCGCATTGGGCGGTTGGCTAACCGGTACAACCTTCGTCACATCCTGGTACACCCACGGACTAGCATCTTCTTACTTAGAAGGAGCTAACTTTTTAACAGTAGCAGTATCCACACCAGCCAACAGCATGGGACATTCCCTGTTGTTCCTGTGGGGACCCGAAGCTCAAGGTGACTTCACCCGTTGGATTCAACTCGGTGGTTTGTGGCCTTTCGTAGCCCTACATGGCGCATTCGGTTTGATTGGCTTCATGTTACGCCAATTTGAAGTCGCCCGTCTCGTCGGTCTTCGTCCTTATAACGCCCTTG
>NZ_VIKX01000119.1 GCF_009711935.1 Dolichospermum sp. UHCC 0259
TGTAGAACAATTCCGGGAAGGTGTTAACACAATCCGCCCTGGGGAGGTAGGAGAAGAATATTACCAATCACCCATTACCAATTACCCACTACCTAAAAAGGCAATTTATCGAATAAACCTAATGAGAAACTAATGGCAAAACCCAGGATGCTAATCACGATGAGGATTGTTAGCATATAGCCTTGAGATTGACCAGAAATGCTGTATTTTAAACTTTGTCCGCTAAAAATCGCCGCAAAGCCGACTAAGTTGACTAGACCATCTACCAAAAAGCGATCGCTCCACGCGGATATCCGAGATAACAGCTCCACAGCACTTACAATCGTTAAGCGATAAATCCGGTCTATGTAAAAATCATAGCCTAATAAGTCTTGGATAAATCTCCAAACCAAAATTCTCGATCTTGACCAAGCCTTGTGCAGATGAATTGTTGCGCCAATAGTCACCCCAAAAATGGTAGAAGCTACTAAAGATCCCACCACATACCAATCGAGGCTTTCCCAGCTAGGTAATAAATACCATTGCTGTAGCATTAGGGGTAACAATAGTGTTAGGATAGTTAGAGTCACCATTGGCAACGCCATTGACCAACCAACTTCTGGAGCGCGGCGAGTTTTTGGTTGCGGTGGTCCCCAAAAAACTAACCGGAATACCCTCGTTAAATTCAAAGCCGTTAAGCCATTAACTAAGATTAAAACCACAATTACCCAAGGGCTAATCTTCACTAAGCCATCAGCCCATGCTAACATTGCCCAAAAACTGCCTAGTGGTAGTAGTGTCACCATACCTGCCGAACCAACGACAAAAGCCGTAGTTGTAGCTGGCATTTTTGACCACAAACCCCCCATTTCTGTCAAGTCTTGAGTTTGGGTAGTGTAGATAACTGAACCAGAACTCATGAATAATAAGGCTTTGGCAATAGCATGACTCAGAAGTAACATTAACGCCACTCCACCCTGTTCCAAACCTACCGCCAAAAATACCAATCCCATGTAAGCACTGGTGGAATGGGAGAGCGATCGCTTAATATCAATTTGAGCCAGAGATACCAATGTCGCCCCCACCGCTGTCATAATCCCCACAACCACTAAAGTATTTAAAGCAAAGGGGGACAAATATAATAATGGTTGAACTTTATAGAGGAAATAAGCACCCCCACCGACCACCAACGAATTTCGCATCACCGAAGCCGGATTAGGTCCCTCCATTGCCTCATCTAACCACAAATGCAGGGGAAATTGAGCGCACTTACCAGCAGGCCCGGCAATTAAACCCAAACAGAGTAAAGTTGCTGTTACAGGGTTTAAATCAGCCGTTTGCGCCCACTCATACAAATCCGAAAAGTTTAAGCTACCTGCCAAAGTAGAAAGAGTCACCACAGCCATTAACAGCAGCAAATCACCTACCCGCTTCGTCAAAAAAGCATCTCGCGCCGCCGTCACTACCAACGGTTGAGCATACCAAAATCCCACCAGTAAATAGGTCGAAAGGGTGAGAACTTCCAACAAAGCATAGCTAAGAAACAAAGAATCACTAATTGCTAGACCACTCAAAGCAGCTTCAAAAAATCCGACTAAACCAAAAAATCTGGCTAAAGACCAATCTTTTTCCATGTAGCCGAGTGCGTAAATTTGCGCCAACAGACTTAATCCAGTAATTAAAACTGTCGCCCCAACACTGACCACAGAAATTTCCAAAGCAAAAGACAATTGAAAATCAGCAGCTTGAAACCAAGTAATTACTAAATTCTCCTGTTCTCGATTCCAGATATCTTTAAATACTAATAAACTATGGACAAAACCTAAGATGGTAGTCAATAAGTTCAAGTAAGCCGCAGGTCTAGGCCCCGTACGCTGGATGATTCCTATACTCCAAGGCAACGTTAAAATTGCCCCTAGTAAGCTATAAAGAGGTACGAACCAACTTGTTAAAAATAGAAACTCATTCATTTAATATTTTCCTTGACAACATCTTCCCGATTCTCTTAAACAGCCTTTAAATAATCATTTGCTCAAAAAACAATATCTTTGAGAAAATCTATGTTTTCTTAACTTTTTTTAGCTCAATATGCCTAAGCACATTTACTTTAGATTAGCCTATTGTCGAGCCATTAAATATAATTTAACATCTTAGATATGCTAATAATTTTTGAACAACATTTTTTATTTTTCTGCTTTTTTTAAATTGGTTTTTTAAGTACGTTGGTAAAATTTGCAGATTTTCACCCACTGTTTATGGCAATAGCGAATCACAGGAAAGATATAGCCAGTAGCCCGTCCGTCCCATATATAGCACTCACCAATCCTTCTCATCAAAGAATTAGCCCAGGCTATGAACTATAGTAATTCTCAAAGTGATAAAGAAATTATAAAGCATAAGTTGTCACTCTAGGGATCAGTGAACTTTAATCTCATAAAAGACCGTATGAACTTTTGTTAACTTTTTTTAATATATTTTATTACAAACTATTATAGTAATTTATGTTGCCAGGGATGCCAATCTTTCATAAGCTTAAATGTGGCGGTATTTTCGGATCAGGATGAGCATCCCCGTCCAAAATTTCCACCCACAGTTCTAATTCGATTAAATTTTGAGGAGTTCTGCGATGCCAATTGCAGTTGGAATGATTGAAACTAAAGGCTTTCCCGCAGTAGTAGAAGCTGCGGACGCAATGGTGAAGGCCGCCCGTGTGACTTTAGTAGGATATGAAAAAATTGGTAGCGCTCGCGTTACAGTTATTGTGAGAGGAGATGTTTCTGAAGTTCAAGCTTCAGTAGCAGCCGGCATTGAAGCAGCTAAAAGAGTAAACGGTGGTGAAGTGGTATCTACCCACATCATTGCTCGTCCTCATGAAAACCTAGAATATGTCTTGCCAATTCGTTATACAGAAGCTGTAGAACAGTTCCGTGCTTAGTCTAATTACTGTTTAAACGAAAAACATTAACAGGGTTGCTGGCTTGAGTTTAAATCTGGTACAAGTAAAAATTTAATTTAAGGACAAAAACAAATGTCAATTGCAGTAGGAATGGTAGAGACTCTAGGCTTTCCCGCCGTAGTAGAAGCTGCTGATGCGATGGTAAAAGCCGCCCGTGTTACCTTAGTTGGTTATGAAAAAATTGGTAGTGGTCGCGTAACCGTTATCGTGCGTGGTGATGTTTCCGAAGTTCAAGCTTCCGTAGGTGCTGGAGTAGAATCAGTTAAGCGCGTTAACGGTGGACAAGTGCTATCCACTCACATCATTGCTCGTCCCCACGAAAACTTGGAGTATGTTCTCCCTATTCGTTATACCGAAGATGTAGAACAATTCCGGGAAGGTGTTAACACAATCCGCCCTTTCGGTAGAAGACCATAATTAATAATGCAAATTGCCAGAGTTCGTGGCACAGTAACTAGCACCCAAAAAGATCCCAGTCTGCGGGGTGTGAAGCTACTAATGTTGCAATTAATAGATGAAAATGGCAATCTCCTGCCAGTATACGAGGTAGCCGCCGATAACAGTGTAGGGGCAGGAGTAGATGAGTGGGTACTTGTCAGTCGTGGCAGTGCTGCTCGTCAATTATCCGGTAATGAACAACGACCCTTAGACGCAGCAGTAGTGGCAATTATAGACACCATTTACGTTGAAGATCGTGTAATTTACAGCAAAAAAGACCAGTATAGATAGTCAGGGAAGAGGTAATGGGTAATAGGTGATGGGTAATGGGTGAAAACTTACCAATGACCAATGACCAATAACCACTGACAAAAAGCTTATTTCAGGAGGAATCTCGCAATGGTAGTCCGCAGCACGGCGGCACCCCCAACCCCATGGTCAAGGAGTTTAGCAGAACCAAAAATTCATGAAACTGCATTTGTCCACTCTTCTTGTAACCTCATTGGTGATGTCAATATAGGCGCAAATGTCATCGTTGCTCCAGGGACTGCAATTAGAGCAGATGAAGGTACACCTTTTTGTATTAGTGAAAATACTAATATTCAAGATGGTGTCGTTATTCATGGGTTGGAGCAAGGCCGAGTCATTGGTGATGATGGTAAAGAATACTCAGTATGGGTTGGAAAAAGTGCCTCCATTACCCACATGGCACTGATTCATGGACCTGCTTACGTTGGCGATAGTTGTTTTATTGGCTTTCGTTCTACGGTATTTAATGCCAAGGTAGGTAATGGCTGCATTGTGATGATGCACGCCTTAATTCAAGATGTGGAAATACCACCGGGTAAATACGTAGCTTCTGGATCAATAATTACGACCCAGCAGCAAGCGGATAGATTGCCAGATGTCCAAGTGCAGGATCAAGAATTTGCTCACCATGTAGTAGGGATTAATCAGGCTTTACGGGCTGGTTATCACTGTGCTGCGGATAGCAAGTGTATTGCGCCCATTCGGGATGAACTCAATCTTTCCGGTGCTAAATCTTATACAAGTATTGAAGTTGAAGAGTTTGAAAGGAGTAGTGACGTGGTGAGCTATAGCTTGGGTGCAGAAACAGTAGATCAATTACGTTATCTACTAGAACAAGGATTTAAAATTGGGACAGAACACGTTGACCAAAGACGTTTTCGGACAGGTTCTTGGCAAAGTTGTCAAGCAATTGCAACTCGGTCTTTAGGTGAAGCTGTTGCGGCTGTAGAGTCTTGTTTGAGAGACCACAGTGGCGAATATGTGCGTCTCTTTGGTATTGACAATAATAGAAGACGGGTATTAGAAACTATCGTTCAACGTCCTGAAGGTGTTGTTGCTGGTACATCTAGCTTTAAAGCCCCTGCTGCGGCATCTGCTGGCAGTTACAACGGCAATGGCAATGGTAACGGTATTGGTAGTGCCAAATTGAGTGCGGAAACTGTAGATCAAATCCGTCAACTTTTGGCTGGTGGTTACAAAATTGGCACAGAACACGTAGATGAACGTCGCTTCCGTACAGGTTCTTGGAACAGTTGTGAACCCATTCAATCTAATTCCACTCAGGCAGTTGTTTCTGCCTTGGAAGAATGTATCGGAATACACCAAGGTGAGTATGTACGTTTGATTGGGATTGACACCAAAGCCAAACGCCGTGTTTTAGAAGCAATTATCCAAAGACCAAATGGACAAGTAGCATCTTCTGGTAGCAGCAAATCATTTACCAGTACAAGTTCTGCAACTGCAACAGTTAGCAGTGGCACTTTAACTGCGGAAATAGTAGGTCAATTGCGCCAACTGTTATCCAGTGGAGCAAAAATTGCAGTAGAACACGTAGATCAACGCCGTTTCCGTACAGGTACTTGGACAGTTGCGGGTCAAATTCAGGCTACATCTGAAAGAGAAGCGATCGCTGCTTTAGAAGGATATGTCTCTGAATACCCAGGCGAATATGTGCGTTTAGTTGGGACTGACCCCAAAGCCAAACGCCGCGTATTAGAAGCAATTATCCAACGTCCATAAAGAGGCAGAGGGCAGGAAGTAGGGGAAGTAGGGGAGAAATTTTCTTCCTTCTTCTTTCTGACAACTGACCACTGACCACTAACAACTGACAACTAACTACTGACCACTGACAACTGACCACTGACAAATCGTCCATTTCCGGCTTCCGAGGTAATAAATTCCATGTCTGTATCGCTGCTACGCCTGGGCGATAGATTTGATGCTCATATTCATGGTGACGTAATTATTCATCCCAGTGCAGTCATAGCTCCTGGGGTAATTCTGCAAGCAGCTACTAATAGTACAATTGTAATTGGGGCTGGAGTATGTCTGGGTATGGGGTCAATTCTCCAAGTAAGTGAGGGTCTTTTAGAAATAGAAGCAGGAGCAAACTTGGGAGCCGGTTTCTTGATGGTTGGTGAAGGCAAAATTGGGGCTAATGCTTGTATTGGTGCAGCAACAACGGTTTTTAACTGTTCCGTCGCACCAGGACAAGTGATTCCCTCTGGTTCAATTTTGGGAGATACTAGTCGGCAGATTGTTGAACCGTCAGCGGTACAACCAGAATCTACTAATTCTCAACCAGAGAAATCAGCCGAAAAACTAGAATCTCCTCATTCTCAACCAGAGGAACAGGAAAAAGTATTTTCCTCAACTCAACTCTCGGTTGCGGCTTTTCTGGAGTTTAAACACCAATCTACGCCTGTATCACCACCTTCACCTACACCGAAAAGCCAGTCTCCACCAGAGTCAGAAACGGCTGTGGCTAGTGATTCGACCCCCGTTGAAACTCCGCTCCCAGAGTCTACAGAACCTACTTCTGAAGACTTAGAACCTGGCGAGTCTGATCTAGAAGCTCAAAACATTTTTGGTACGCAAATCTATGGACAAGGTAGCATAAATAGGCTGCTGAGTACATTATTTCCCCATAGACAATCCTTGGGTAACGAAAACTCTCACAATTCTTCAGGTTAAGTGTTAAGTATGAAGTGTGAACTTAAGTCCATATTGAAATGCTAGTTTTCCTTCTTTTTTGATTGAAGACGCTATACGAACCTTATCCTGGAAAATTTAAATGGAAACATCTAATCAACACGCTTTGAGTACCATTCATGCACCACGTCGCCGTGATAGCCTCAAAGATACTGCTTTGGGTATGGTATCAACCCTCAGTTTCCCCGCTATAGTTGGCACGGCTGACATGATGTTAAAGTCGGCTGGAGTCCACTTAGTTGGCTATGAAAAAATTGGTAGTGGTCATTGTACAGCAATTGTCCGAGGTGGTATTGCTGATGTCCGTTTGGCTGTAGAAGCTGGTGTACAAACGGCTGAACAGTTTGGCCAGTTGGTTTCTAGTTTGGTGATTGCGCGTCCTTATCCTAATTTAGATATAATTCTACCTATTAACCGTCTGACTCGATTTATGGGAGATGGTGGTGGATACAGCCGTTTGAGTAATCAAGCGATTGGGTTGGTGGAAACTCGCGGATTTCCAGCTATGGTGGGTGCTTGTGATGCCATGCTTAAAGCTGCTGATGTCCAGTTAGCATCTTATGAAAAGATTGGTGCTGGTTTGTGTACGGCAATTATTCGCGGTTCTGTGGCTAATGTAGCCGTAGCTGTGGAAGCAGGGATGTTTGAAGCGGAACGTATTGGTGAGTTAAATGCCGTAATGGTGATTCCTCGGCCATTAGATGAGTTGGAGGAAACTTTGCCTGTGGCTAGTTGCTGGATGGAAGAACGCCAACCAATTAATATACCTATTAATATTAAAGATAAAATAACAGATGTGGAAGCGGTAGAGTTGCCTGATTTGGCAAAACTGCCTGTGAGAGTGAAGGAAGAAATTTGGAATGATGAATAATATCACAGGGAATAAGTACAAATTAACCATCATGTGTATGAACGATATTTGGTCGTTTCAGGTTTTGCGGATGAAGTCTATATAAATAGCGATAGCGAAGCGCTGCTGCAAGCAGTTCGCTAAAAAATCATCGGAAAATCGGGTTTAAATCCCTGCAAGTCATACCCCCTATTTGGTATTTCCTGTCAATGCGTAAGTCCTAGCATCTTGCATTTGTGCGGATTTATTAAATTGTATGTTTTTTAAATAATTACTCCCGGTTCGCTCATTTTTTTTGGAGTTCGAGAAATTGCCCAAAAAACAGAAAGTCTAGGTTTCGTAATGGTTTTAGCGATTTCCCGAAATTTAGCTTGAACTACCACTCGGTGCTAAAAACTCTATTTTTATGCGATCGCCTACGTCATAGTACATTTGAATTACAGGCTAAAACCCTATTAAATCGTTCAGGTTTTTTCTAACTCAATTTAAAATAGGCGAACCGGGAGTAATTAGTAAGTTAGTCTTTTTTGCCAAAAAATTTTACTCGCTACGCTCCCAAGGGTAAAGGAAAGAAGAGCAAAAGTATAAAGGGTTATAGAGTCCATGCTGGGGAACACACAACCCGAAAACCGACGAAGGTGTAACCGTAATCCGCAAGGCTGAGGTAGCGACAAGCCGAACGGCAATCCCCAGAAAAGTTACCCCAAGAACCGCCGCGCAGGATATATTTGTTATTACTCTTATCAATATCTTGCCATTCGTTCCCATCTATAGGCGCACCTTCATAAATATTATGCCAATGGTCTTGACACCACTCCCATACATTACCGTGCATATCGTATAATCCAAAATTATTAGCTAGTCCAAAACTACCTACTTTTGTTGTTTCTACTCTGTAAATTCCTTTAACACCATCGCCATAAGTGTAATCACCATTATAGTTAGCCAAATCTGTTGTAATTGTCTCACCAAAGTGAAATGGTGTAGTAGTACCGGCTCGACAAGCATATTCCCATTCTGCTTCACTGGGTAGACGGTAGCTTTTGCCTGTGTATTTGGAGAGGCGTAAGCAAAACTCAACCGCATCATACCAGGAAACACGCTCTACTGGTCGGTTGTCTCCTTTAAAGTATGATGGTTCTGGTTTTAATTCGCGGTCAACTGTGGGTAGTTTGGCTACGGCTTTCCACTGTGCTTGTGTGACTGAGTACTTACCCATAAAAAAGGATTGAACAGTTACTTCATGTTGAGGTTTTTCATCGTTATATCCTTCTACTGAACCCATCATAAATCTACCACTGGGAATAACAACCATTTCTAAGGTGATACCTTTATTTAAGTTTTTGTTAAAGTATTGGGCTTGGTTGGTTTCTCGTTTAATGATTTTGCCGCGATAGTTGACAGTGACAGTTTCAAACTCAAAGGACTTTAGCTCATCACGTTCTTTTCCCAAAGATGGAACATCTTTAAATTCTCCCTTAGAAGAAAAAGCAGTAATCATATTTTTAACTAAATCTTCTCCCTCTTTATCCTGATTTCTTTCGGCTGCGGCTAAAGCTAAATCTAATCTTTTTAAAGGATCTTGATTCGCTTCAATCCAACGCCAATAATCACTTAATAAAGCTGTAATTCTCGCACTGTGACAGATTGTATCTGAACTCATTTCATGTTCATAACCCCATTCCAGAAACAAGATTAAATTTGAGTTTTCTTGTAGAAGTAACTGACTTGCCTTCTTATCATTTTTATTACCAAAAATATTGATAACTGTTTCACAAAAAATTCTATAATAGAAATCCAAAACTTTAGGAGCAATATATTCAATTCCTCTCCCTTTTTGCAATTTACTTTCTGCATAAGTACGGGCAGGCTCTGGTAAATTTACTCTCCAATCAGATGCAGTAGGAGACAATTCTCCCATAGAAAACTTGAATAATTCTAACAAAGCCTTATTTCCACTTCTACCCCAAATAGCCCTAGCTAAATCTCGACTCAAGCCACTAGGAAAGAAAGCCAATAAAGGAAATATATCTTGTCCTTCTACCGATAACATTTCAAAGGAACGATCTAAAGTTATCCGCAGACTTCTTTCTTTTCTTTCTTGAGGAGAATAAGAAGTGAGAACTTCCAGAGGTTCATCTATCAAGTCTTCACACAGCATCTTGAGAGTAGATTTAGTTTCTGCCATATAAGATGCTGCTAATTTAATGGGTAACGGATAACCATCTAAAAACTTAACTAAAAGATTAAAATCTTCTAGCAAATTATCATTACCCCATTGTGCTTGCGGTGGAGCATACTTTTTAAATATCTCTCTTGTTTCTGATACTCCCATGCTATAAACTTCTTCTTGATGACAATAAAGAATATCTCCTGCTAGAGAATCACGGGAAGTTAACAACATTCTTAATTTAGGACATTGTTCTAAAAGCGAGTTCAAAAGTTCAATTAGTTCATTGGATTCTTTTTCAATTAATCTATCCAAATCATCGAGAATTAAAAACACTCGACTATTCTTTAATTCTTTTTCTAAAGCAAAACTACTCAATTCAAGACTCTGTTTGATTTTCGTAATTAGCGTCCCTACAGAATCAGTATCTCGTAAACTAATAAACCAAACTCCATCTTTGTAGCGATTTCGTTCATGTAACCACTGACCAATGGCATAAGCTAAGGACGTTTTACCTATTCCTCCCATACCATGTAGGGCTATACAACGTTTATTATCCGACTCTACCAGTGCTTTAATTACTTGATGTATTTCTTTTTTGCGTCCTACAAAGTTGGGATTATCAGGGGGAATATTAGTATTTGACCACTGAGGATAGATAACACTGTGAGAATCGGCTGGTTCTATAATCAGTGATTGATTGTGGGAAGATTGGGGTAATAATCGAAATTTAAAAGCTTCATCAAAATTAACTCCTGGCTGAAAAGTTTCAGAGTTAAATATTGTTTTTAATTTATCATCAAGTTTCACTGCATTACGACTCACTAAAAAAGCATTAGCAATATTATCTTGATTGAATAATGCTTGATAAAGTCGTCTAGAAAAACATCGGGCTGCAACATCTAAAATCTTATCTTCAGCGTCTACTCCAATTACATGAGATACTCCAGCTTTGACAAAAGCCTGAGCTAATTTTTCTGAATGACAAGCATTTAATAATGCTAATTGACAGGGTGCTTGTTTCTGATTTGATAAAGCAATTTCTAACTCTTCTTCACTAAAAGAACGAGTCATTCCTACCTCATCTTCTAACACTAGGGCTGTACTATCCCCCTCTCTCATTCCATGACCAATAAAGTGAATAATTAGTGGTTTAACGCGAGTAGAAAATACATCTTGTAATGTTTGTGAAGTAGCTACTTTCACCACTATTTCCACTGCTAGAGGATGAGATATATCCTCTAATACTGAAGCTATGGCATCAATTTCTTGCTGAATTGATAAATTCTCTACTGGTGATAAATCTTCATTCAGTAAAGGGGCTGAAAACAGGATGAGAATTTGATTACTGAAGGAATTATCTTGTTTGGAGGGTTTTTCTACCCCAGGATTAAGGGGGGTTTTTACAGCTACTTGTGAGACAACCATGCTTCTATTTCTTCATCAGTAGCGGTTCTTAAGTCAAGATAAGGACGTTTTGGGTGTTGTAACTTGCCTTTTGGTTCTATCCCTTTTTCTCGCAATTTTTGCCGCCAATTATTGATAGACTTAGCAGCTTTGATACTGTAATCCATCAACTGTGCTGTCGCTGAAGCTACTGTAATGAGCAAAACAATGTCATCTACACCCAATACGCGGTTTGGTGACTTTTGTACCTTGAGTGAACTTAGAGATAGTGATGTTTCTAAAGACTCTATTTCATCTGGGGGTAGTTGGGATGAAATCAATATACTACAGAGAGGAATTTCACTCATTTATACTTCTAAAAATTTTGTTGTTTGAGGATTAGCTCTTTTAATACGAGATGCTACCAACTGTATCGCTAAATATTACCACTTGTAAACAAATCTTCACTGATTTATAGCCGATGTCAAAAAAATAACCCTAAGAAGTCTCCTGTTGCCTAGCTTCATGAATTAGTTGACAACTTAAATAGGATATCGCTGAAAACAACTTTTTAAAATGAAAACAGACACCATATTTTACCAATTATTTCAAGAATACCCAGCATATTTTTTGAACTGGTTGACTAATATAGATATGAATATATGTTAAAATTGGATTACCATAAATAGTGGAAAATTATTTCAATGGAAATTACTAAACTATCAACTCAAGGTCAAATTACTATTCCCCAAGTTTTAAGAGATCAGTATCATTGGCAAGATGGACAGGAATTAATAATAATTAATTTAGGTGATGGAATTTTATTAAAGCCTAAAAAAACTTTTCCAGAAACAAAATTAGATGATGCTGCTGGTTGTTTGAATTATCAAGGAGAAGCCAAAACAATTGAAGAGATGGAACAAGCGGTAGCACAGGGAATAGAAGAATTATGGAATCAATGATTGCTATTGATACTAACATTGTCGTTAGATTTATTACCGAAGATGATGAGCTACAGTATCAACAAAGTTTAGCATTATTCAAAAATAAAAATATTTTTATTGCTGATACTGTCATCTTGGAAACTGAATGGGTTTTAAGGTTTGCTTACAAGTTTAAATCTTTAGAAATTTGTCAGGCTTTTAGAAAGGTTTTTGGTTTACCTAATGTTTATTTAACTAATGAAAAGCTAATTTTACAAGTTATTGAATGGCATGAAAATGGTATTGATTTTGCAGATGCTTTTCATTTAGCTTCTAGTAATCATTGTTTGGAGTTTTATACTTTTGATGAAAGATTTATTAAAAAATCTCAAAGTTTATCTAATTCAATAGTAAAAAAGCCTGATTTGTAAATTTGTTATCATTAGAACTAAACAAAAGATAGATTCTCAATTTCAACAGCAACAGGTATTACAAATCATCGAGACGATTTTAATTTACAAGTTTCCAAGAATGAATAGGGAGGAAATAGAAGCCATGTTTGGATTAAGTGAGTTAAAACAAACCCGATTTTATCAAGAAGCAAAAGAAGAGGGTGAACGCAAGGCTAAATTAGACGCAGTTCCTGGTTTGATAGCATTGGGTTTAACTAGAGAACAAATCGCACAAGTTTTAAATTTAAGTTTGGCAGAAATTAGCCAGATTATCCAACAACAGAATATCAACATGAAGGACAAATAATACTTACTGCGATAATAGTATACTTACAAGCTTATATATAGCGGTAATCACGCTTGATTCAATATAATCGAGGGCGCAGGCCCTGCGCCCCTACAGGCTTGATGATTTGCTGACTGTATCTCATTCAAGTACATAGCACTATAACATTTTTTATTATGGGACAGTTTCAACTACGGTGAGGGACAATTTTAGCTGGCAAGATTCTTCTGCACTACAAAAGTTTTATTATGAATGTTTGTGCTTTATAATACTAGAGAGTGCTGTATTTCGTGTTAGTGCTTAAGCTGTTATTTTTTCTATCTATGCCAAAAACTTTTTATGCTACTTTAAGTCATTAATCGGATACTTCTATCAGCAGGAATATCACCGTGACTTTATTTCACAAGCATACTAAATTATTGATAATGTCCGCTTTGTTGGGATTAGTAGCTTTGCCAAGCATGGTTACACCAGCTACAGCCCAAACTGTTGAGAATACAGACAAAAATCCCAGTCTGAATCAACCCAAATCTACTCCTATTTATGAAGTCGCACCACCACCAGAACGAATTAAACCTTTACCCACTGAGAGACAATTACAACAGGGAGAAACACCTGTGGATTATCGCATTAGTAATTTATTGGGGGATTTTACTGGTAATCTGTGGGTAGGTTCGTGGCGCGGATTATCACGGATTAACCCCAATACAGGTAGGGTTATTTCTCGTGTGAGTTTACCAAATATTGCCATTAGCGCTTTAGTTCAAGATAAGGTAGGGCGTTTATGGGTGGGAAATAATCAAGGTTTAACGAGGGTAGACCCCCAAACCAGTCAAATTACAGCCCAGAATTTATTATTACCTTCTAAACGAGTATTATCACTGTTACTTGACAAACGCGGCTATTTGTGGGTAGGAACTGATGCTGGGTTGACTTTGGTTAGTCCCGACCAAGGTTTAATTATGACAACGGTTAAAAATATGCCCGGTGTCAGTGTTAATGCAATGACTTTAGATGCTGACGGTCAGTTGTGGGTGGGGACGCTGGATGGAATCGTTAAGGTGAATACTTCCAGTGCTTTACTGATGAAGAGAATCCAAAATCTACCGGGGGGAACTGTCCAAACTTTGGCTATTAGTCCCCAGGGGTTAATTTGGGCGGGTATGCCAAATCAATTGTTGGTGATTAATCCCAAAAATGGTATTGTGTTACGGTCTGTAACTCCCCTGCGTGGACGTAATGTGACATCGGTTAGGTTTGCTAAGGATGGTAGTGTGTGGGTGGGTACTAATAATGGTCTACTGCGATTAAATCCATATACGGGGGCAGTATTAGACCAAGTTACGGGACTGCCTTCTAGTCGAGTTTTGACTTTGGCACCGGATATTGGTAATAAGTTATGGGTGGGAACAACGGAGGGTTTAGCTTGGTTAATGCCTTCGGTGGGTACGGCTCAACCTCATTTTGGTTTTGGTCGGTATGTGAAATAGGAGTCAGGAGTCAGGAGTCAGGAGGAAGAATTAGAAGGATATAAGAATAGTCTCGGATATGGAAAATTGAGGATATTCAGATAGTTGAAACTGTTCCCTGTTCCCTGTTCCCTTGCCCCAACGACAATTTTTAACGCCCACCTACTTACTTAATTGACAATTATCAGTTGACAATTAACAATTGACAATTATCAATGATCAATTCTTTATGGCAGTTACTACCCAACAATTAACTCAATGGAAACAACAGGGACGGGCGATTGTTGCGTTAACTGCCTGGGATTATGCGATCGCTCAACTTTTGGATCTAGCTGGTGTAGACTTTATCCTAGTTGGTGATTCTCTTGCCGTTGTCCTGGGTTATGAAACTACTTTACCAATAACTTTGGATGAAATGATCCATCATGCTAAAGCTGTACGACGTGGGGTCAAAAACGCTCTAGTTGTGGTGGATTTACCATTTTTGACTTATCAAGAAAGTATTTCTCAAGCTATGCACTCTGCCGGTAGGGTGTTGAAGGAAACGGGGGCGCAAGCGGTAAAATTAGAAGGTGGTTATCCCGCGATGGTAGAAACCATTACTCGGTTAGTGCAGTCGGGGATTCCGGTTATGGGTCATGTGGGTTTAACACCCCAATCAATTCATCAATTAGGGTTACGACAACAGGGAAAAACCCAGGAAGCAGGAGAGAGAATTTTTAATGAAGCGATCGCTCTCGAACAAGCTGGGGTTTTTGCGATAGTATTAGAACATATTCCCACAAAACTAGCACTGCAAATTACTCAGAAACTCCGTATTCCTACTATTGGCATCGGTGCAGGTTCTAGCTGTGATGGTCAAGTATTGGTCACTTCTGACATTCTCGGACTTTCGGAAAAACAACCGCCATTCGCCAAAGTTTATACAAATTTGCGAGAAACAATTACCAAGGCTGTACAAGATTACGCTGTGGAAGTGCGCGAAGGACAGTTTCCTAAATGAGTTTGTTTCACGCAGAGGCGCACAGAGTAAGAAATTGAAATTATTTATACTCCTAATAGACTCTTTTTTGGTTCTCTAAGGTAATTCGTTGTAACTGTTCACACTCCCCCACTAAAAAGGAATTAGGAAGTAACAGGGATAGGAG
>NZ_VIKX01000011.1:0-3120 GCF_009711935.1 Dolichospermum sp. UHCC 0259
ATGGGTAATAGAACCGCGAAAGCTTGCCAAACCTCATTATATACCCCTACTCCCCCTACTCCCCTGCCTATTTATTAGCTTCTACCCATTGAATGACCTGATGAGCGAGGTGAGTACCATTAAGACGGTCAATTTCCCGGATGCCTGTGGGACTCGTGACATTGACTTCCGTTAGGTAGCCACCAATTACGTCAATACCCACGAAAATTAAACCATCTTCCCGGAGTTTTGCGGCTAAATGGCGGCAAATTTCCTGTTCTCTTGGGGTAATGGTGGTTTGAGCCACTGTGCCACCTGTGGCCATGTTATTGCGAAAATCACTACCACTGGAAAGGCGATTGAGCGCACCTATGGGTTCACCATTGAGTAAGATAATCCTTTTATCTCCCTCCTTGGCTTGGGGTAAATAGTTTTGTACCATCACGGGAACTTGACCTTGGAGGGTGCTAAGTTCGACAATGGAATTAAAATTGCGATCGCCTGATTGTAAAAATAAAATTCCCTCTCCAGCTTTATTCCCCAGTGGTTTGAGAATTGTTGCTTCTTTAGCTTCCACAAACTGGCGAATTACCTCTTTGTTAGCGCTGACAATTGTTTCGGGAACACATTCCCTAAACTGGAGAGCATACATTTTCTCATTAGCATCACGAATCCCTGCCGGATCATTGATCACTAGAGTTTTATTTTGGTCAATATAATCCAAAATATAAGTAGCATAAAGATAAGCATCATTAACAGGTGGATCTGTCCGCATAAATACGGCATCCATCGTTTCCAAAGGAGTAAAGGCACTAGGGCTTAATTTAAACCAAGGATTAGCCGCTAACCAACGTCCTTCTACTAACTCCACAGGAACAAGTTCTACCTGCTGTAACACAGCCCAAGCTTTACCATCAATAACACTCAGCAGATTTGCTTGCGTTATCCAAATTTCGTGTCCTAGAATTTGCGCTGCTTCCATCAAAGCGACACTGGTATCATGGCATGGATCAAGCCGATGGATAGGATCAATAATAAAAGCTAGTTTCACCCTTTATACCTCTTTATATTTACGAGTTTTAATATTTAAATGTCCTACTAAAGATCCCCGACTTCTTTCCTACATTTTGCTCGGAGATGATTAAATTAATTTTAGAAGTCGGGGATATGATCCACAATATTTTAACAGAAACAGCACAAGTCCCACATCTCACTCTTAGGAATGTGGGATGAATGCGCGTGAGTGAGGAATTGACCAACAGGCGAAATTGAACGCAGTTCAATCAGGATCGTTAGTCAATGACGAATGAACATTTTCTGATTTAAGAGAATCTATCCAATCTTCTACCAAAGACGTAATAGTTTTATCTTTAGTGGCGGCGTAAGTTTGCAAGATTTGCATTCTTCTGTCGCTGATTCTCAGGCTGAGTCTTTATATTTTTCATAATGGATGGTCATTGGCTATCCTTTATATTATCTTATAAATAGGTCGAAAAAAAACAATAAAATGAGAATATCTTACCAGTACCGATTAAAGCCAACAAAAGAACAAGCGGAAAAAATTGAGAAAACGCTAGAAATGCTGCGATTTCAATACAATTATCAACTTGCTCAACGCTTTCATTGGTATGAGGAAAACCGTTCTCCTGTTGATAGATGTTCCATTTTCGTTTGCCATTTACCAGAGTTGAAAGATCAGCCTAATCGCTTTAGTCAGCAAGCATCATTAACTCAACTCAAAAAAGACCGTCCTTGGTACAAAGAAATTTATTCACAGGTGCTACAGGAAGTCCCAAAGAAAGTTGAATTGGCTTTTGATAGATGGCTAAAAGGTGACAGCAATGGCAAAAAGTCGGGTAGACCTAGATTTAAAAGCGCGGGGCAATACAAAACATTTACGTTTCCTCAATTCAAACAACATCACTTTATTAATAACAAGATTACCCTATCAAAAATAGGTGATATCAAAGTAATTGTTCATCGTCAAATACCTGATGGTTTTAATATTAAAACTGTGTCTGTCACTAAAAAAGCAGACGGGTATTATGTAACTTTAAGCCTTGATGATAAAACAGTTCCAACAATTAAACCTGATTTTAATGCTAATAATATTGTTGGTATTGATGTAGGTTTAATTGATTTTATTGTCACCTCA
Organism: Dolichospermum sp. UHCC 0259; assembly: GCF_009711935.1. Classification (GTDB taxonomy): domain Bacteria; phylum Cyanobacteriota; class Cyanobacteriia; order Cyanobacteriales; family Nostocaceae; genus Dolichospermum. The sequence goes on from NZ_VIKX01000011.1 coordinate 2,135, forward strand.
GACGATGAAAGAATTGCCGCCCCTAAGTTTTTGCGTAAAGCTGAACGTAAATTAAAATCTGCACAACGTCGTGTTTCTCGCAGAAAAAAAGGATCTAATCGTCGTAAAAAAGCTATTAAAAAACTGGGTATTCAACACAAGAAAGTATCAGATACCCGCAAAGATTTTCACTTTAAAACTACAAACAATCTACTCAAAAAGTACGATGTTATTGCTGTTGAAAAGTTGAACATAAAAGGACTCGCTAGAACATGGTTGGCAAAAAGTATTAACGATGCTGGTTGGGGACAGTTCATCGCCATACTTTCAAACAAAGCCGGAAATGCTGGTTTGAAAGTGATAGCTGTAAATCCCAACGGTACAAGCCAAGAATGCTCTAATTGCGATGCCCTGAGCTTGTCGAAGGGTGGTTCTAAGGTAATAAAGCCGCTATCCCAAAGAATGCACAATTGCCCGGTCTGCCATGCGAGTTTGTGTAGGGATCTAAATGCCGCTATAAATATAAAGGCGCGTGGGACACACGCCCTCAAAGCTCAATCAATGTCCTCATAGGGAGTCGTTGAGAAGCCCACACTCACCTGTTCGCGTAGCGTGCCGCAAGGAATAAGAGAGTGTGTGGAGTATGTCACGAAACTAGCATCTCATCTAACTTACCTTGACGATCTAAAGTGTAGATATCATCACAACCACCAATGTGAACATCATTAATAAAAATTTGTGGTAAAGAGCGTTTTCCATTAGCTCTTTGGGACATTTTATCTCTTGCTATTTCGTCTCCATCAAGGTTGTATTCGATAAAATCAACACTTTTGCTTTTCAGTAGACTTTTAGCACGCATACAAAACGGGCAAGTTGTCCAAATGTAAATTTCTACTTTTGCAGCCATAATATTCTCAACTAAATGTAATACTTCTTAATTTTAGACCTAAGTTAATGGGGACTGGGGATTGGGGACTGGGAAGTTGGGGGAGTTGGTACTCCTAGAG
>NZ_VIKX01000011.1:3139-11955 GCF_009711935.1 Dolichospermum sp. UHCC 0259
GGGGGGGGGGGTGGGGGGGGGGGGGGGGGAGTTGAGGAAGTTGGGGAAGTTGGAAATATTTCTTCCCAATCACCAATTACCAATTACCAATTACCTATTCCCACTCAATAGTTCCAGGTGGTTTGGAGGTAATGTCATAAACGACGCGGTTTACCCCTTTGACTTCATTCACAATGCGGGTAGAAATTGCTTCTAGCACATCGTAAGGAATCCGCGCCCAATCTGCGGTCATACCATCTTCGCTGGTGACAATTCGTAAAACGATGGGATAAGCATAGGTGCGTTTGTCACCCATAACCCCAACGCTGCGAATGGGTAATAGAACCGCGAAAGCTTGCCAAACCTCATTATATAAACCGCGTTGGTTAATTTCTTGCCGAACAATTAAATCAGCATCTCGCAAAATATTCAAGTGCTCGGAGGTGACTTCACCTAAAATGCGAATGGCTAAACCAGGTCCAGGAAATGGTTGACGTTGGACAATTTCTTCTGGTAAACCAATGGAACGCCCGACTTTACGAACTTCATCTTTAAATAGTTTTCGCAGTGGTTCTACGAGTTTAAATCTCAAGTCTTTTGGTAAACCACCCACATTGTGATGACTTTTAATTTTCACTGCTACCCGTTCACCACTTTTTGGATCAACATTGGTATCAGCAGATTCAATTACGTCTGGATAAAGTGTGCCTTGAGCCAAGTAATCAAAATGACCAAGATTTTTTGATGTCTCCTCAAAAACACTGATAAATTCATGTCCAATGCGGCGACGCTTTTCTTCGGGATCGGTTACTCCAGCGATAGCAGAGATAAATCGTTCGCGGGCATTAACATATTCTACGGGAATATGAAATTGTTCTTTAAATAACTTTACTAACCTTTCGGGTTCTAGTTTTCGCATGAAACCCTGATCAATAAATACACAGGTTAGCTGCTCACCAATGGCTTTATATAGGAGAAAAGCCAGAGTAGAAGAGTCTACACCGCCAGATAATGCTAATAGTACCCGTTTATCTCCTACCTTGGCGCGAATTTCCTGAATTGATTCTTCGACGAAAGCGGCTGTTGTCCAAGTTGGTTCACAGTCACAGATATGGTAAACAAAGTTGCGAATTAAGGCTAGACCACCTTGAGAGTGAACGACTTCGGGGTGAAATTGGACTCCATAGAGTTTTTTGTCATGGTGAGCGATCGCCGCACAGGGTGTATTATCAGTATGTGCCAGTAGTTCAAAGCCGGGAGGCATGGTTGTGACTGAATCTCCATGACTCATCCACATGGTTGCACCTTCTTCGACATTAGTTAATAGGTCTGTAGGGTCATCTATGTGTAGAGATGCTTTTCCATATTCACCCCGTTCGGCTTGGATTACTTCTCCACCCAGTTGATTGACCATGAGTTGCATTCCATAGCAAACTCCGAGAATGGGTATTCCCAATTTCCAGATTTCTGGGTCACAATGGGGGGCGTAGTCGCTATATACAGAATTTGGACCACCGGAGAGGATGATTCCTTTGGGGTTGATTTGTTGTAACTGTTCTGCTGTGGTGCGATAGGAAATAACTTCTGAATATACTTGTGTTTCGCGGATACGACGAGCAATTAATTCAGAATATTGAGAGCCAAAGTCTAAAATGACAATTATTTGGCCTTTAAGTTTCCCAAAATTTTCCTGTGTTTGGGGTATTTCGGCTGTTGGTAGAGTCACCGCTGTATTCATGGTAGAGAAAGTGTTTCGTTGAGGATAGAAAATCACAAATTGTGATGTTTATAATTTTTGTGATTAATAATGATCAGTGATCACAGATGAATTAATCATGCAAATCATAGTTTAGTTTTGAAAAATATTATTTGAGATACTTGTACCAATTAATATCAAGCTGCATTGAATAAGATTTCAAGAATAATTAACCGCAGATGAACGCAAATAAACGCAGATGAAGACGGATGAATTAATTAATGGATTTCATAGTTCTGTGCGGCTTTACATAAAATTGGTATTAGGATAATTTTTATTAAGTTAGCACAATTTCTCCAGTAACATACAACCAGTTTTACTTTTAACCAGGATTTGGCGATCGCGGTCAAAAAGCACTGAACCACAAGCTATGATGGTTTTACCTTGTTCATTGTGGCTATTCAGATATTCTTGGCAACGGGTATCAATTGTTTCGGCGATGGAGTTATAAACCTGATTTACCCAATTAGTATCAGTATTACTATCTAGACTTCTTAGATATTTTAATGCTGCTTCTGCTGTCGGACTCTGAAAAATAGTTTGAACATCTGGAGATTGTAATCCTAGCATGGCACAATGTGCCGTGAGAATTTCCCGCCGACCATCAGCTAAATGATGATGAGTGTGAAAGATTCCCCCCGCTAGTTTCATCAATTTACCGTGATAACCAAATAATAAAATTTCTTTGACACCTAAGACATCAGCCGCAACTAACATGGGTCCCAACCAGTTAGCGGTTTTTACCATTTGTGCGGGGTTGATACCGAGTTTTTGGGCTAAATCTAAGCCATTTTCGCCAATACAAAAGACTAAAGTGGGAAATTGACTGGCTTTTGCTGCTAAATCAGCGCGGAAAGCTGCTAATTGATCTGGTGTACTTAAAGGTTGAGAAATCCCTGTTGTTCCTAGTAAGGATAGTCCTTCGACGACTCCAAAAGCAGAGTTAGAAGTCCGAGTTGCGAGCGATCGCCCCTCTGGTAAAATAATTGTTACCTTGATTTTTTCCGTCGGTGCTAATAATCGCTGTAAATTCTCTGTTATTAATCTCTGAGCATAACCATAAATCGCCGCTTTTCCCTCACCATTAAGTTGTTTACCAATTCCCTCTCCACCTTCAATAATGACTGTTTCTCCATCTCCTTCATACCATGTCACTACAGCCCAAATTGGTGTATTCTTCGTTAAATCTATATTATCACCTGGATCACTGCGAGTAATTGCCAAAGCCTGATTTTCCGATATTCCCGCTACTTGTTCAATGGGTATTTCAGCAATTTCCGCAGGTTCAATTAAGTCTACAGTAGTAATTGGCAAAGGTTGATGATGACGTAACCAATGCAAAGCCGCAACCGCAGCAGCACAAGCAAAAACAGGTAAAGTGTATCCAGAACTGGACATAGTGACAACTTAAAATTAACAATTTAGGGTTTGCTGAAAAAGTTATCTGTGAGTGCTAGGAGTCAGGAGTCAGGAGTTCAGGAGGAAGAAGAAAGAAAAATCGTTTTCACCAATGACCAATGACCAATGACCAATGACCAATTCTAAACCCCAACTTCTGATAATAAAACTTGCATATCTTCCCAAGAAATATCTTGTTGCAGATAACGAGGTGAATCAGGATTATAAGGACTGGCTATGCGATCAATTGTGATAATTGTAGCCGTATCTGGTAACACTGGAACATCGGGATCATAAGCAGTTGGACGCATCAAAGAACTAGAAAAGCCTTTAAAGACAGCAATTTGATCTGGTTCACCATCAATTTCTACATTAATAATGAGAACTTCTTGTGGTTTTTTAATGGTATATTGTTCCAGTCTTTTGCTAATAGAGTTATTCATTCAGTCGGGACTATGATTTTTATGATTAGTTTGATGGGGATGATTTATTCTTGGGGATAATTCAGTCAGAACTATGATTTTTGTGATTAGTTTGATGGGGATGATTTATTCTTTGGGATAATTCGGTATTTACTTGAATTAGATACAGAATCTACAATAAAAGCCTTATGGTAAGATACTCCTAACTCCTAACTCCTAACTCCTAACTCCTAACTCCTAACTCCTAACTCCTGTTACAATTGCTTAATGTGTCGCTGAACGTCCATATTTACCAAGTTTAACCGCGACAAAATAACTTAAGTAAATTACATAAATTGCTAAAGTAACTATACCCAGAAAACCTAGAAAAGCAGGTTTACTATTATGATGAAAATAGTCTTTAAATAGTAATGGTGCTTCTAACCAAACGCTACAGTAAGGAGTTTTAAGAGCAGTTCCCGAAAAAGCACATCCCAAAAAAGGTAGAAGAGCTATTGCTCCTAAACTACAATAAACTGTTGTTGCCCAACGCCAAGAAGTAAAAATCAGTTTTAATGGACTATTGGGATAATAGTCAATTTCATCATTGATGTCTACCCAAAACCATAGCGCTATAGGAATGAGAATTTGCGCCATTAAAGCGGAGATAAAACCGACTCCGAAACCACCGATCATCAAGTACATACTAATAGCTAATAAACTAGCTACTCGCCAGTAAATCATTAATAAGCGCTGCATTCCTTCTGCTTTTTGTACAAATGTCCAAACCAGAAGAATTAAGGGAATAATCAGCGCAAATAATAACGCCAGTCGGTAGTCCATCCAAACATAAGGTCGAAACCATACTTGTGTCATAAAGTCAATAAAAAATAGAAAAATTTGTGAATAGATACTTGACAAAGACGGGATATTTTTTAATTGCAAGCCTCTGGATAACTAGACTTTGTGCAAATGGGAAAAACGGGGAGTTTATTCCCCGTCTGGTTCAAATCCATTGATGAATGGTGCTTAAAACCATTGATATACCAAAGAATTATCACTGGATAAAACAGGTAAAACTTCTGGTTTTAGTCTTCGTACAAACGACACTCATCTGCTTCTGGATTAGCATCACAGTATTGCTCTAAAGAGTTTTTAGGTTTAATTTGACGTTGATGAGAAGCTTCAGCTTGTAATTCTTCCACAGCATCCCACGCCGCAGCACATTCAGCGGAGGTGCTACCTGAGACATCACATACAGTGCGAGCCTGTTCCACTTCTTCTTGGATTTTTTCTTGGATATCGTCAGTGGCTTTTGTTTGGATATTAGTCATGATTTTGTCTCTTTATGTTTTGTTTATACTAGTATAGAAAAAGTTTGAAAATTGTAGTTTTCTGTCTCTGAGATTACTAGTTTTACACTTTTGGTGATAATTCTGGTGGGTAGTATCTCCCCAATGGACTTTTTGCTCATTGAGAGAGATATATCTAGAGTATTATCCCATAAATATGATAAGCTGTTATACCTATAACTTGCATGATCTTCATTTTGAATACAGACTTGAAAGATCGCTTATAAGCATTTTTTGAGAAATTGTTATTTAGTATACTGGTTTGTAGGTTGATTATTGACCTGTACTCACGATTCCTGACCATTGCACCTTTTTTTCTTTTTCTCGCCGATAAGAGAAGAAATGTTCTGGAGTTTGGAAAGTACAATAGGGAGCGATCGCCACTTGTTCTACACTAAATCCTAATTGTTCCAATTGTAAAGCATTTACCCGGCGCACATCTAAACGCACCTTTCCCGGTTCTGCATCACTAAGCAAAGGTGAATTAGGTAAATTGTGCAAAGCCGAAACAACTGCTTCTGGTTGACCATCTGGGACAATGGTACTGCCAATTTCTGCCGCCACTTCCACAGAGACTTGGTAAACCTCCCCAGCAATAGCCGGACCCATTGCTACTCGCAAATCTATTAAATTACTACCATGCGATCGCATTCTGGCGATCGCTTCTGGCACAATTTTCGCCGCTGTACCCCGCCAACCAGCGTGTAAAGCCGCCACCTGCCCAGTTTTAACATCGCCAATCAACACAGGTGTACAATCAGCAGAAGCCACCCAGACAGCTTGTAAAGGTTGATGACTAATTAAACCATCTGCCAAGGCCAAATCATCATCACTGGTATTGACATGATCATCAACTTCCTGGGGAGTTAAAACCGTATTGCCATGTACCTGTTTCAAGCGATAAGCTAAAGCATCTGGTTGTAGAACCGGAGTTAGCTCACGCGGTAAGCGTGGCCAAAACTGTTGGGTAAAGAAACCATGAGACCAGGGTTCTAGAAGATTACAAGTTAGATAAGGTAGACCTTCCCAATTGTGCCATTGCCAAGTGTGCATCTTTAACCAAACCTCAATAGACCATTAATAACCTTCAATTCATTCTATAGCAGGAGTCAGGAGTCAGGAGTCAGGAGTCAGGAGTCAGGAGTCAGGAGTCAGGATGAAGAAGAAGGAAGAAGGAAGAAGGAAGAAGGAAGAAGAATAGTTTTCACCAATGACCAATGACAACTAACCAATGACCAATGACAACTGACAACCGACAAATGGTGGAATTTAATCAGCAACTTTTGGTAAATAGCTTAAAAGCAGAATATAAGCAACAAGATTTACCATTTTCTCTACATATTTTTAACACTTTATCCTCCACAAATCAAACCCTGTGGCAACTAATTGACCAAGGCGAAAAACCTGGCTCTGTAGTTATTGCCACCCAGCAAACCGCCGGTAGAGGGCAATGGGGACGGGAATGGCAGTCCCATAAGGGTGGTTTATATCTTTCAATGGCCATATCTCCTAATTTGGCAGCTACCAACAGTTATCAACTTACCTTAGCTAGTGCGTGGGGAATTACAGCACAACTAAAAAAATGTGGTATACCTGTGGGCATAAAATGGCCAAATGATTTAGTATTAGATGGTCGCAAGTTAGGCGGCATTTTAACTGAAACCAAGGTCAATCAAGGACAAATCACTCAAGCTATTATTGGTGTAGGGATTAATTGGGCCAATCAAGTTCCAGAAACTGGAATTAATCTGCAATTATGGCAAGATTCCCAGAATTGTCAGATGTTTGATCACCTGGAAATCCTCACGTCACAGGTTTTAATAGGAATTAAGTCCGGTGTAGAGTGTCTACAGACAGAAGGAATAAACATACTTTTGTCTTACTACCTTGATGTACTTACAAATATGGGTGATCAGGTTTATGTCAATAATTTTTTAGGTAAAGTAGTTGGCGTGACTCAAGAAGGTAATCTGCGTTTAAAAATGACAACTGATGATGCAAAAGCAGCTTTAACACCAGAAATTTCTGTCCAACCGGGTACAATTAGCTTGGGTTATCGTCGAACTTCTGTTTCATGATTAAGTTTGTTCAAAATTTAGCTTTTTGAGTTAAACAAATGAGCAAGTAAGGCAAGTTTGGATTTGAAACGTACAATTAAAATGTACAATTAAATTGAATCCAATACTACTTGACTGCGCGTTTTTGCCTAAGTCCAAAATCCAAAATTGATTATTTAACCTTTATTACACACAACAAAAGAAAAAAAATGACGCAGCACCATAAATCTGCCCATAAAAATTTTTACTACGGCGGTACAAAGAAACGCTTTGCTTCTAGATTGCCAGCACAAGGTATCTGTTTATTAAGTAGCTTCAGTCTTCTTAGTGGCGGGTTTGTATCTGCTCAGGCTGACACTTCCTCAATAGACAATATTGTTCCGACTATTGAGAATGCTCAACCAACAGCAGTCCCCAATCCAGTGCAGAAGGAAGCTAGTGTTTCCGAAACAGCGAAGCCACAACCAGATTTTTCTGTCCGCCGAGCTAATCTAAAAAAGAGGCTAAATAGTAAAGGTGTTGCCAAAAGACAAGAGGCTCAACCTACTGCTAGTGTAAGAATTTCTAAACCCAAGGGTGAAGATAGTCAACCTACTGCTGGTGTGAGAATTTCTAAACCCAAGAGTGAAAATACTCAACCTACTGCTAGTGTGAGTGAAGTTGATTCTGTAATTAAAAAACTGCCAGAAGTTCCTCAACAAGCTAATAATTCTCAAGACATTGCTAAGGATACAGAGAATAAACCCAAGGATTCCAACAACGCTTACATTGATACGAATGAATATAAAAATGTAGGCGAAAGTAACTATGAACCACCTAGTTCTGTAGTGGTAACAGAACGTTCTAGTGGTTGTGGAGCAACGGTGTCTATCGCTTGCGCTAAATCTACACAAGCTCCTGCTGTGGCTAAGTCTCAAGAATCATCACCGACTTGGCTAAGAAAAAGTGAAGTTGCTAAATTAGTGACTGTCTCTAAACAGAAACAAGTAGGCTGGAAAACTATAACTGCAAATAGTAATCAAAGCAAGAATGTGACTGAGGCTGTGGCTAGTAGTGTGAGCAAAATCAGTCAACCTCAAAATCAAAATAATTGGCGGATTTCCAGAAGTAATACCAGTAGTCATACAAAGGCTGCTTATCATGCTAATAGCTTTATTCCCAGTCCTAGAGAATTTAGCACGACCAAGGTGAGTTCTACCCCTATTGCTCCCCAGGTAGGTAGTTTACCTGCGCCAATGATAGAGGGTAATGTTGCTCCTCGTCCTAGTATGGTGTCTTATGACTTCTCTTTGGCATCAGTGTTGCCGGAAGTTCCTTATACTAATACCCTGGCCTATCGTGGTGTTGGTGGTGGTTCAGGAACAGTTTTCCCTCTAGCGGTGGCTGCACCAATTACGTCTTTATTTGGCTGGCGTATTCATCCTATCACGGGCGATCGCCGGTTTCACGCGGGGACAGATTTAGCTGCGCCTACAGGAACACCAATTTTAGCAGCGGCTAGAGGTCAAGTGGAATCAGCTAACTGGTTAGGTGGTTATGGTTTAGCTGTAACAATCAATCACGGTTCTGCTCAACAAAGTCTTTACGGGCATATGTCAGAAATCTTTGTTCAACCTGGACAATGGGTAGAACCCGGAACTGTCATTGGTCGAGTTGGTAGCACTGGTAATTCTACTGGACCACACCTACACTTTGAAGTCCGTCACCTCACCCAAAATGGATGGGTGGCTGTTGACCCAGGTGTGCAATTACAAGGTGGTCTCAGCCAGTTGGCACAAGGTACAGAAGGGGTGAAAACGGCACAGGCTCGGTAGTTTTGGGACTGGGGACTGGGGACTGGGGACTGGGGGAGTAGGGGGAGTTGGGGAAGTTG
>NZ_VIKX01000120.1 GCF_009711935.1 Dolichospermum sp. UHCC 0259
TATTGATAGCTTTAGCGATTTGGTTCAGGTTATTACCGATTTTCCCCAACTCCCAGTAAGTTTGACCTGCCACTTTGGTGACACGCCGGGGCAATCTATTTTTGATGGTTTTGGCACGGAATAGCTCTGCCATCGTCAAGCTGTTTTCTGCTGCCATTTGTCGCACCTGTTCTTTTTCTTCTAGTGTGAGGCAGATATGAAATCTAATTGTGCGGTCTTTTTGAGGCATCGCTTAAATTATTTCAAACATATCTTTGTATTTCCATTTTGAAATATGCAAATTAATCGTAACTGTTCACACTCCCC
>NZ_VIKX01000121.1 GCF_009711935.1 Dolichospermum sp. UHCC 0259
TACTTCTACCTACCCTATAAACTCTCGAAAGTGGGGGGAGAGTGAAAAACTACGAATAAAAATGTTAAAGGTGTCGAAGTAGACCTTTGCAATACTTTGTACAAGTATGTGAAAAGTTTAGTAGATAAATCTGATGAAAAGGTAGAAAATTGGAGAAATATTACTGAATGGCTTGAGGAAGCAGGATATAAAAGCCAGCCTTCTATTGAATCTGAAATAGGTGATGGTGTATCTGTAAAACTTTTAGTACAGGAAGCAAATATAACTCTTGAGAAAAACCAATTAATAATTGATTTAAACATCAGAATAGTAGCTCCTTCAGCTTCAAGAACTCCAGTTATACAAGAATTTAATACAAACGGCAGGTTTAATTGATAACACAATCTATTCCTCAGAAATTAACACTGGAGCAATGAACAGACATCAGACAAATAAAAATGCTAAAATACATAACATCCATGAATATTATTTACATCAGGAGGAAATATTATGTTATCAACAGAACTTCAACAAGAATCCATGTTCCACAGAATCGAGAAAATTGTAGCTGTTTTAATGGAAGAACGCCCTTTATTTAAAGAAGAACTTAACGCCAAAGAAATAATTCAAGAGTTATGTCATCTATTTCAGAAAAACTTACCTATTGATGAGTTTAATAATATGCAAGATCAGGATTTGAAAGCTCGTTGTAGTGGGATTATGGTAACAGAAGCAGTAGCAGGAACTTTAAATGAATTAACTCCCGAACAAATAGCAATTTTTGATGAAATGATTAAACGGAAATAAAGAATATGGCATATTTATTAGATACCAATATTGTCTCCTTAGAACTGAAAAATAACACCAAAATTAAGCAAAGATTAAAAGAATTTCAATCTCAAGAAGGGTTATTGAGTATCAGTTGCATTACTTACTTTGAAGTTAAAAGAGGTTTATTTGCAGTCAACGCAATTAAACAATTAGAAAGATTTGATAATTTCTGTAAGGATTATCAAATCATTTTCTTGGATGATTTAGCAATTGTGGAAAAGGCAGCAGAAATTCATGCAAATCTTAGATTAAGAGGATTACCAATCCAAACAGAAGATATTTTAATTGCTGCTACTGCTATTGTTAAAGGATTTATTCTGGTTTCTAATGATAGCGATTTATTGAGAGTTGAGGGATTAAGTTTAGAAAATTGGTTACAGGAATAAGTTTTGTGAGTATTTGATGAGAAGAACTCAATGCCAAGAAATAAATCCCCGACTTCTCTAAATAGTCAAGGATTTGGGTTTTAAGTGTTTTTAGTTGAGCTACTTCATGCCAACCACAAATACTAGAGATTGACTGGCTGCTTATTTTTGTTCGGTTTAGAATCACTACTATTGTTAACAGGTTGTGTTGCTAAAAAAGCGTCTTTACCTGTAATCAATCGAGAACGACGATTCCGAGTAATATAATTCCATGCCCACTGAATTACTACTACTAGTTTAGTGTCAAACTCAATTAAGAAATAGATGTGAATTACTAGCCAAAATACCCAAGCAATGAAACCTGTGAGTTTGATGAAACCTAAATCTACAACGGCTAAATTTTGCCCAATCATTGCCAAACTACCGACATCATTGTATTTAAATTCTGGCAAAGTCCGATCTTGAAGCCGTCGTTTAATCAGTTTACCTACATATTCTCCTTGTTGTTTAGCTACGGGGGCAACACCGGGTAGGGGTTTACCATTTTGATGGGAGAAATTAGCTAAGTCTCCAATTACGAAAATGTTTTTATAATCCTTGATAGTCAAGTCAGGTTCTACAATTACTCTGGCAGAGAAATCGCATTCTACATCTGTGCGTTCTGCAAGAATTTTACCCAAAGCTGAACCTTGTACACCTGCTGCCCACAGGATGGTTTTTGAGGGAATTTCTGTCAATTCACCGTTTTGCTTGAAAGTAACAATGTCATTTTCAATATTTGTGACTCTGGTTTGAGTGTGAATAACCACACCCAACTTTTGTAAAGATTCTATTGCTACTTTCGATAGTTCTGGGGCAATGTGTGGGAGAATGCGATCGCCCCCTTGCAATAGTAAAATTTTCGTTTCTGCGGTGTCAATGTTCCGAAAATCTTCTTTGAGGGTTTGGTATGCCAACTCTGCGATCGCACCTGACAATTCTACACCAGTTGGACCTCCCCCCACAATCACAAAAGTCAACAAAGCCTGACGTTTTATTGGATCAGTTTCTTTTTCTGCGGCTTCAAATGCTGAAAATATCTGCCGGCGCATTTCTATCGCATCTTCCACAGTTTTCAAACCAGGGGCAAATTCTTTCCAATTATCCTTCCCAAAATAGGAATGATTAGCACCAGTGGCGAGAATTAATGTATCATAAGGTATGGATTCATCACCAAAAATAACTCGTTGCGTTTTGGGATTAATATCACTTACTTCTCCTAACAACACCTTTGTATTTTTGCTTTTGCTAAATACAGATCGTAGTGGTGCGGAAATATCTGAAGGTGATAGCGTACCTGTGGCAACTTGATATAAAAGCGGTTGAAATAGGTGAAAATTACGTTTATCAATCAGAGTAACATTTACCTTCGTGTTCGCAAGCGCCTTGGCTGCATACAGTCCACCAAAGCCACCACCAACAATAACAACCTCATGTCGTGCATTCTTCTCACGGGGAACAACCATAAACAATATTTCCTTTTGTTAAGAGTCATGTAACCTTTCTTAACAAATATGTAGCAATATTATAATACATTTTGCCGTCTATTTAGAACGCTTGAAAAAATACTAAAAGTAGTCAAAGTTACGAATAAAACATTATGAAAAAATATGAGGATAAATGCTGATATACTATTCCTAGTAAATTCTAGTTTCTTTATCCAAAAATGTCTGAACAACAAACAATTAGTCCTTGGAAATATAAACCTTGGTGGTGTCAGCCTTGGTCAATCATCCTCACTGCTGTTACATTAATTAGCGGTAGTTGGTTAATATTTAAAATTATTTGGTTGACAATTTTAGTAGCTATTCCATTATTAATTTGGATGGGATTTTTTCTGTTAATTTGGCCACAAATGATGATTCGTAGTGGAGTTTTAGATAATTTGGAAAAAAATCCTTAATTCCCATCAAAATATATCCCAGTAAATCACGTACATTGCGCCAATATAGAGGGCAACTAGAGTTAATCCATCCCAGGTAATGTACATTCGTGAACCACTGACAGCATGGTAAATTAGCCCATTAATAGCTACTGAAGTCATAATCATGGCGACAATAGCAGTAAATATATGTATCTGACTGATGTTTAACCAAAGATTACCTTGTAAATAGACCAAATCATAAACGCCCAAAATTGCTAAATTGGTGATATTAGAACCAAAAATATTGGATACTGCTAAATCAACGGCATTAAGTCGAATAGCAGCTAATGATGCTACTACTTCAGGAAGGGAAGTGGCTGTAGCTAAGAGAATTGCACCAATAAAGCTTTGTCCTAATCCAGTTACCTCTGCAACTCTATCACCTAAAAATGCCAACCAAATACCGAGAATTACAATTATGACTGAGAGGAAAATAAACCTCAGATATGCTTGTTTTGAGGTAATATGTTGATATTGAAAAGCCTCAATTTCTTCCTCTAGCACTTGTGCGCGTCGTCTTATCTCAAATTGAGCAATCATGCGGGCGCTCAACCAATAGAGCCAGAGTAAGATGATACTGGGGATACCCACCCATCCTACAGCTAAATTCATTTCTGTTTTTGCTAGGAGTATTCCTAGAGTCGTCACACCTAGCATGACACAGCCCAAACTAGCGGCTAATCCATGACTAATCTGCGCTCGCTGTAGTACGGGTTCAGGTCCATTGTAAATATCGAGTAATGCCAAAATGAGTAAATTAAAGAGACAACTGCCCAAGATGCCCCCTACAGCTAGGTCTGGAGAGTTAAACAGAATAATGGCACTTGTCCCTGTGGCTAGTTCCGGTAAAGATGTGACACCTGCTAAGAGAATTGTTCCTACCCAAGTTCGTCCCATTCCGGTTTTTTCTGCTAATATATCGGCACTTTGGGAAAGTGATGAGCCGATGAAAATTACTAAAGTAATACATATAATAACTTGGAGAAATAGCATGATTATTGAGAGAATGTAGAACTTGTTTAAATATTATCAGGTTTCAAGAAAATGGCAAAAGTTTACTATTTGTTGCATAAATATTTTGAGAATCATGAGGGAAATCATAAATCAAAATTTTAATCGGGACTTAATTTCTATTATTATTCCCACACTCAATGAAGCTGATAATATTCAGGAGGCAATTATTAGCAGTCAAATTGGCAGTCACATAGAAATCATTATAGTTGATGGTGGTTCAAAAGATGAAACATTATCAATAGCTAAATCCTTAGATGTGAAAGTTATGATTTCTCCTCCCGGACGTGCTAATCAAATGAATATGGGTGCTATGGTTGCTAGTGGGGAGATTTTGGTGTTTCTCCATGCTGATACTCGTTTACCGACTAATTTTGAGCAAATGATTCGCACAACCTTAGCAAAACCGGGAATTGTTGCTGGTGCGTTTACTTTACGGATAAATGCCCCTGATTGGGGGTTGCGTTTAGTCGAATTTGGTGTAAAATGGCGATCGCATCTTTGGCAAATGCCCTATGGAGATCAAGCAATTTTTCTCACCAAAGATGTATTTCAACGAGTTGGTAATTTTCCCCAAATACCAATTATGGAAGACTTTGAACTCATGAGAAAATTAAAAGCACTGGGAAAAATTCATCTATTACCAACACCTGTAATTACCTCACCTCGTAGATGGTTAAAAAAAGGCATTATTCAAACTACTCTTTGGAATCAAATTATTGTCATCGCTTATTTAATAGGGATATCCCCAACTCAAATTTGTAATTGGTACTCTTCTTCAAAATTGTAGAGAATTTTTATGGTTATGACATTTTTATCAGCAATAGATTTAGTTTTAGCCCAGGAATCTATTAGTGTATCTTCTTTCAGTTTTCTGTCATTTTTGCAAAATACTTTACAATGGATTAATAGTCTTGGTGCTTTGGGGGGAATAGTATTTATTGGTATCTACATTATTGCTACCTTGGCTTTTTTACCAGCCGCAATTCTTACTTTAGGTGCTGGTGTAATTTTTGGAGTAATTTGGGGTTCTTTATATGTGTTTATTGGTGCTACTTTGGGTGCTGTAGCTGCATTTTTAGTAGGACGTTATTTAGCTCAAGGTTGGGTAAAAGAAAAAATATCTAGTTATAAAAAATTTGCCATCATTGATAAAGCTGTTAGTAAAGAAGGATTAAAAATAGTCCTATTAGTTCGACTTTCTCCCCTATTTCCCTTCAACTTATTAAACTATGCTTTCGGAATTACTAGTGTTTCTTGGCAAGATTATTTAATTGGTTCAGTCGGGATGATTCCTGGAACAATTATGTATGTTTATTTTGGATATTTAATAGGAAATATAGCCTTAATTGGTACTCAAACTCAACCTGTTAATCTCATCTTACACTGGGTAATTAAAATCATTGGGTTAATAGCGACAATTGCTGTAACAATTTTTGTTACTAAAATCGCCAAGAAAGCCTTAGACGCAGAAATTTGATTACAAAGTTTAGTTTATTATTTGCAGAAATTTGAGAAAATCTGTTAAATATCAAACCGACAAAATGTGAATTATCATGTATCTATAAATAACAGATTGTCTAATCAAAAATACACTTTATACTTGACCATTTAGAGGTAATACTAATGTCAAATTCCGAATCTCCAAGAGTCACAATGCGTCCAATGGATGAGTCTAATCAAAAACTACTCAAAAATGTTCATCCCGATAACTGGGTAAATCCCCAACCAGCTAATTGTTATGATTTAGTAGTCATTGGTGGAGGAACTGCGGGTTTAGTTGTCGCTGCGGGGGCTGCGGGGTTAGACTTGGGTTTGAAAATAGCATTAATTGAAAAAAATCTCATGGGAGGAGATTGTTTAAATTTTGGTTGTATCCCTTCTAAATGTTTAATTCGTTCTTCTCGTGTAGTTGAAGAAATCAAAAAAGCCAAAGATTTAGGAATTAATATTTCCCAGCAATTTGATGTAGATTTTGCCACAGTTATGGAGAGAATGCGGCGGATTAGGGCGAGTATTAGTCATCATGATTCAGTAGAAAGATTTAAAAGTTTAGGGATTGATGTTTTTTTAGGTAATGGTAAATTTACAAGTAAAAATACTATAGAAGTTGATCAGCAAACATTAAAATTTAAAAAAGCTGTGATTGCGACAGGTGCTAGGGCTGTAAAACCAAAAATTCGGGGAATTGAAGCAGCCGGTTATTTAACCAATGAAACTGTTTTTTCTCTGACTCAAAAACCGGAAAAATTAGCAGTGATTGGTGGCGGTCCTGTCGGTTGTGAATTAGCGCAAACATTCCGGCGTTTGGGTTGTGAAGTGACATTATTTCATCGTGGTTCACATATTTTAAATCAAGAAGATCCAGAAGCAGCGGAAATTTTGCAAAAAGTTTTAATTGATGAAGGGATTCGTTTAGTATTAAATTGTCAATTAGAAGAAGTTGTCACCGTTACGGAAGGAAAACGCCTCTATTTCTCTGTAAATAGTGAACGAGATTCAGTCACAGTTGATGAAATATTAGTTGGTGCGGGACGTGCGCCCAATGTGGAAAATTTGAATTTAGAGGCAGTGGGTGTAGAATATGATCAAACCTTGGGTGTGAAAGTGAATGATTATTTGCAAACCACAAACCCCAAAATTTACGCCGCTGGTGATATCTGCATGAATTGGAAATTTACCCATGCGGCAGATGCGGCAGCCCGAATTGTGATTAAAAATACCCTCTTTTCGCCTTTTGGTTGGGGACGAGCTAAACTAAGTAGTTTGGTAATGCCTTGGGTGACGTATACCAGCCCAGAAATTGCCCATGTAGGGATGTATGCAAAGGAGACAAAAGAATTAGGTATAGAGATAGAAACTATTAAGATTCCTTTTAAAAGTATAGACCGAGCGATCGCAGATCATGAAGAATCTGGTTTTTTAAAGATACATCACAAAAAAGGCTCAGATCAAATCCTGGGTGCAACCATAGTTGCTAATCATGCAGGAGAGATGATTTCCGAAATTACCACAGCCATTGTTAACAATATTGGTTTAAGTAAACTTAGCACTGTAATTCATCCTTACCCCACCCAAGCAGAAGCCATTAAAAAAGCCGCCGACGCTTATCGCAAGACTTTACTCACACCAAAAACTAAGCAATTATTAGGATTTTTAACGAAATTTTCTTAAATTAGAAATTGAGGATTAGATCAAGCCTGTAGGGGCGGGGTTTCCCCGCCCTCAATTGTAGAATGATTAAAGAATGAATAAACAACTAGAGAAAATATTCATGGTAAAATTCATGAATAGAGAGAAAAATTAACCCATCTACGCCAGAATTATCAGGACATCAAACAAAATGGAATATAAATCTCTGGCTATTGTCAGCAGTATTATTATATTTGGAATCCTGGAAACCCTAATTCCTTTTTTCCAATATCGTCAAAATCCCGTTAAAAGATTTATTGATAATTTAATTTTGGGTTTAATCAATTCTTTTGTGGTTAATTTCACCGTTATTTTTATCTTAAATCTGCTTTGGAAACCAACTTTATCGCGGGGATTTTTTTATGATCTAAATTCACCCTGGTTACACTTTATTCTCTCTTTTTTATTGCTGGATTTGTATATGTATACGTGGCATAGATTAATCCACACTTGGGGTTTTGCTTGGCGATTTCACAAAGTCCATCATACAGATAGATGGATGAATATATCCACAGCTTACCGCTTTCATACAGTAGAAGTAATTGTCTCCAACATCCCCAAAATTGTCTTAATTTATCTATTTGGCATTACCCCAAATGCGTGGATATTATATGAATCCTTATTTGCCATATCCTTAGTTTTTCATCACAGTAATATTGCTTTACCCTTCAAAATAGATAAATTCCTGAGTTATTTTATTGTCACACCTAATTATCATCGCGCTCATCATTGTCAATTAACAAAATATTTAAATAGTAATTACACCAGTTTATTAACTATCTGGGATCTAATTTTTCAATCTCGTTATTATCCACCCCAACCAGAAACCATCCAATTTGGTGTACCTGAAGAAACTAGAGATTTTAATGTGATCAGTTTATTAAAATTACCGTTTGTGCCTGTTAATAAATAATCAAGTTTTACTGTATTATAGTAATAATTCGGCAAACATCTCTTTTTTCCTAGATTAAAATTAATTATTCAATTTGGAGT
Organism: Dolichospermum sp. UHCC 0259; assembly: GCF_009711935.1. GTDB lineage: Bacteria > Cyanobacteriota > Cyanobacteriia > Cyanobacteriales > Nostocaceae > Dolichospermum. The sequence continues at coordinate 8,335 of NZ_VIKX01000121.1, forward strand.
TTTTCGCTGTGCTGAGTTCACCTTTACCCACAATCAACGCCCTCAAACAACCTACCAGTGATGCTTGGGTAGAGCAAGCGATCGCTAACCTTGATATTATATTATTAGATCACTCCCACTGTGAACGCAAAGCCGCAGGAGTAGCCTTAAATATGATGTTTCGCTATCCCTCTAATGCTAAAATGGTCAGAGAGTTAACAGCGATCGCTCGTGAAGAACTCGAACACTTTGAACTCGTCAATCAATGGCTAGAACGCCGTAATATCAAACTTGCAGCCCTGTCCGCACCTCCCTACGGTGCAGGGTTAAAATCTCAAGTCCGGGGACAAGAACCCCATAGATTTTTAGACTCCTTACTCGTTACCGGTTTAATCGAAGCCCGCAGCCATGAACGTTTAGGACTCCTAGCTGCTAACTGTCCAGAACCAGAACTAGCGGAATTTTACCGCAGTTTAATGGCATCAGAAGCCCGACATTTTGGCATATATTGGGTTTTAGCTGACACCTATTTTGACCGAAAAATCGTTATGGACAGATTAGACGAATTAGCAGAGGTGGAAAGTCAATTATTATCAACCTTACACCCAGAACCGAGAATACATAGTTAGTCAGTTTGTGAAGGAGTATGGATTAACAACCAAGTTGGCAAATCATCCAAACCATTAAAATCTAAAAGAGCTTCACTCAATTCTTCTACCACAGATAATGGCAAAGCAGAAATAGATTTTCTCATTTTTTGAGATATTCTCCCAAACCGCTTTGTTAATAGTCGAATAACTAGATTAATCGTAGCTTGTTCTATCCCTTGTTCTAGTCCTTCCTCCAGTCCTTCTTCTCTACCTTCTTCTATGCCTTCCTTTCTGCCTTCTTCTTTAATTTCTTGATAAACTCTAGTTTCTTTGAGTGTAATTCCTAGCATTGATTCTACCTCCCGACGACTCAGATTTTCAAACTTGTAGACCATGATTGTCGTGATCATTTCCATCATAGCTTGACTTGATGGTGCGACAATCTCCTCCTGGGTTCTATTTAATAAATATCTCGCTACTGCTGGGGCTTGACTTTCTTCCAGAGTAGTTAGTAACATAACACCTAACCCTAATGGTAACTCTTGAATATCTCCCAAGTCATCTAAATATACTCGATGTACTTGGGGACTATTGAGAAATCCACGATGGGGATAAATGTCATTTTGTTCTGTATTTCGAGATGGATAAATGATCACTACTTGCCAATCACAAAATCTTTTGCGATTACGATAAAAATATAGTGAAGTTTCTGCACAGATTCTTTCATACAATTCTTCATCTCTTTGAAATTGCACCTCACAGAAATACACTATTCCCAGTCCATCACTTTCTGGTGGTAAAAAGACACCATCAATTGCAAAAGTCGGTTCTTTGACAGCCACAGAATCAAAACGGTAAGCCTGAGCATTAATCGGCGGATCTGTCAACAGTTCAAACAACAAAGATGGGTATTGTTGAAACAGTTTATAAAAAAGTGAATCTCTTCGCATAAGTCATGATTATAATATTTTATCAGTTAAAATTCCTCGAATTTTGCGTATAATTCATTTTAACTTTAACAGGACTTACGCAAAAGGTAACGAAAGTAGGGGTAATTCATGAATTACCCCTACAGAAAAATAAGGGTTACAGTTACATCTTGCGTAAGTCCTATTTAAGATAACATCATTGTAAAATAGAAAAAAAGCCCGGAGGTAGAATTACGGTTTACGCACGTCCCCTAGCCAAATTAATCGAACAATTGCAACGGCTACCCGGAGTTGGTCCCAAAAGCGCCCAACGTTTAGCTTTGCACATCTTAAAAAGACCAGAAGCAGAGGTAGAAGCCTTAGCCCAGGCACTTGTTGACGCAAAAAAACAGGTGGGTTTGTGTAAAGTTTGCTTTCACCTTTCCTCAGATCCAGTTTGTGAAATTTGTCGTCACCCACAGCGAGATAATACAACTATTTGCGTAGTTGCAGATTCCCGTGATGTGATTGCTTTAGAAAAAACCCGTGAATTTAAAGGTAAATATCACGTTTTATGTGGTGTAATTTCCCCAATGGATGGTATCGGACCCGAACAGCTAACCATTCAAGCTTTAGTGAGACGAGTAAGCGAACAAAAACCCCAAGAGGTGATTTTAGCTATTAGTCCCAGTATCGAAGGGGAAACCACAACATTATATATTGGTCAATTACTAAAACCATTTACAAAAGTCACCCGCATTGCTTTTGGTTTACCTGTAGGTGGTGATTTAGAATATGCTGATGAACTCACTTTAGCCAGAGCATTAGAAGGACGAAGAGAATTAGATTAAAAGTAGCAAAGTTCCTTACCAAAATGTTTTTTACCAATTCTTTAGAAAATCAACTTCAAGAGTGGAATAATACCATTAACATTCAGCCAAATAATGTTAATGCCTATGTCCGTCGCGGCATGGTTTATTTTAAGTTAGGAAAAATTACCGAATCAATTCAAGATTTTGATCATGCAGAAAAGTTAGATATTCAAATTACTCCTTATCTGTGGCAACGAGGATTATCTTATTATTATGCAGAACGATTTGCTGAAGGTGCAAAGCAGTTTGAAATAGATTTAACTGTTAATGCTCAAGATGTGGAAGAAACAGTCTGGAGATATCTTTGCATAGCCAGATTATCCGGTGTTACAGAAGCGCGTAATTCTTTATTACCTGTGAAAAATGATCCACGAAAAATCATGAAATCTATCTATGATTTATTCGCAGGTAATTGTACAATAGATGATGTTTTAAATGTGGGAAAATTGGCAGGATTAAAAGGTAAGTTTTACAGTCATCTCTATTTGGGTTTATATTATGAAGCTGAAAATAATTTGCCGTTAGCGCAGGAATATATAGTTAAAGCGGCTGATGAGTATAAAATTGATGATTATATGTGGTATTTAGCCGTAGTGCATAAGGTCAGAATCACGGATTATACGGATTAAAGGATTTCACGGATTTTAATTTATTGTTATGCCACAAGTCCCCGCTATTGGTCTAATCATGCTGGTGTTCAAGATGTTGTTTATCTATGACTGTGACAGATAACCTAATCCGTGCCATCTGTGTAATCCGCTCAATCCGTGTTCAGATGTTTATGTTTTTATTAGTCTTTTAAATTGTACGCTTTCACTACCAAAATTAATCAATAATCCAACTTCTAATTTATATACTTTGAGATAATTTAATGCTTGGGCAAAGTGGACATCTTCTAGTTGTTTGGTCGCTTTTAATTCGACTAATATTTTTTCTTCTACTATAAAATCAGCGCGGCGTGTGCCGATGGGTTCGGGTAAGTTTTTGTAATAGATTTGTTGTTCAATTTCTCTAGCAAAATTTAATCCCGCTTGATGAAGTTCGTAGGCTAATGCTCTTTGATAAATTACTTCTTGAAAGCCGTTACCTAAAAATTTATGGACTTCAAAAGATGCACCGATTATTTTTTTGGTGATGTCTTCGTATTTTAAACTCATACAGGATCACGGATTAGACGGATTAAAGGATTTCACTGATTTTAGTTGTCTATTACTATAACAGATCACTTAATCCGTGCAATCTGTGTAATCTGTTTAATCCGCGTTCAGCCTTTTTATTTAATAAACGGTCAGAATCACGGATTATACGGATTACAGGATTTCACTGATTTTAATTGTCTATTACTATAACAGATCACTTATACTGTAACAGATCAATTAATCCGTGCAATCTGTGTAATCCGTTTAATCAGTGTTCAGCCTTTTTATTTAATAAACGGTCAGAATCACGGATTATACGGATTACAGGATTTCACTGATTTTAATTGTCTATTACTATAACAGATCACTTATACTGTAACAGATCAATTAATCCGTGCAATCTGTGTAATCCGTTTAATCAGTGTTCAGGATTTTAATTGTCTACTATTTTTCGCGCTCGGATTTTCGGAATCGTTGCTTTGATAACCTACAATAAATAGTTAACTAATAAAATTAGGAGTTTATAAGTAGTGTCTGAAGAGACTAAGACCCATTGCTTCGTAGTTGGCATTGGAGCTTCTGCGGGGGGACTACGAGCATTAGAAGAATTTTTTGATAATATGCCCGCAGATAGTGGTGCAGCCTTTGTTGTGGTGCAACATCTCTCTCCAGACTTTAAAAGTTTAATGAAAGAACTGCTGGAACGTCGGACTCGCATGACAGTGAAGCGGGTACAAAGCGGAATGCAGATTGAACCGAATACAGTATATTTAATTACGCCTCAGAATAATTTAGTTGTTAATGATGGGATTTTAGAGTTAATTCAGCAAAGTGAACCTCCCCGACAGCAACCGAATTTTCCCATTGATATTTTTCTCGATTCCCTGTCTAGAGATAAGGGAGAACAAGCAATGGCCGTGATTCTCTCCGGGACGGGAAGTGATGGTACGAGAGGGATACAAAGTATTAGTGAGTCTGGTGGGTTGACGTTTGTGCAGTCACCAGGGACAGCAGAATTTGATGGGATGCCCCAAAGTGCGATCGCTACAGGTATTGTAGATCAAGTGCTACCACCGGCAGAAATGGCGCGGACGATTTATGAAATCATCCAAATGCAGCGTCAAGGTGCGACTCAGGGGGAATCCCTACTTCCAGAACTAGAATCAGAAAAACTCCGTGCCATTATTCAAATTCTTAATCAATACGAAAAGCTCGATTTTTCCTATTATAAACCCAGCACCCTCAGCCGCCGCATCTACCGCCGTTGTTCTCTGAGTGGACATAATCTCTTAGATGAATATGTACAATATTTAACCACTTCTAGTGAAGAACGAGCGCTGCTGCGAGATGATTTAATGATTGGAGTGACAAGGTTTTTTCGAGATTCAGCCGCTTGGGAATACTTGGATAAAGAAGTATTACCCGAATTAATTAGCCCCCTGGAAAATGGTCAACAGTTAAGGGTATGGGTGACAGCTTGTGCAACTGGGGAAGAAGCCTATTCTATGGCGATTTTGATGGATGAGGTGATCAACCGCTTAGGTAAACAACTGAGTGTGAAAATTTTCGCCACAGACATAGATGCAGCCGCTTTAAGTAAAGCCGCAGAGGGGATATATCCTGAAAGTATTAGTATTGATGTTTCTCGTAAACGGTTAGAAAAATATTTTACCTTCCGTAACCGTAATTTCCATGTGTCGCGGGCGTTGCGGGAAATGATTATTTTTGCTCCTCACAATTTGGCAAAAAATGCCGGTTTTACACGAATGCACCTGATTAGCTGCCGAAATGTCCTGATATATATGCAGCCTGTTTTGCAGCAGCATGTCATGAGAATGTTGCATTTTTCTTTGATGCACAAGGGTATTTTGTTGTTGGGTGCAGCGGAAACACCGGGGGATTTAATTGAAGAATTTAGTCCCCTGTATGAGAAATTCAAAATTTATCAAAAGCGGCGCAATGTGCGTTTACCAATTCTGAATCAAAATTTAGAATATATAACTCCTGTCGTGGCTCGTCCTAGTCAAAGCAGACGGGGTACGGTGCAATTTGATCCGGCTTTGGGTGCAGCCTTTAGTGCTTTTGTGCGTCGAAGGCAATGTACCTGTTTGTTAGTTAATGATGATTTGGAATTGTTCCATGTCGTTACTGATATGGTTCAGATTATGCAAGTTCCAGAAGGACAAATGACGAGAGCGATCGCCGATTTAGTCCCAAATACTCTAAAATTACCTATTAATACTGCCCTACATCGTGCCAAACGCGAACGAAAAACTGTTCTTTACGGTAATATTCACTTAAATCAGGGCGACAATATTCGCAGTGTCAATTTAGAAGTTACCTATCATACGGGAGATACCCGCATGAGTGACTTCTTTATGTTGATTATTGAAAATGAAGAACGTCCTTCTTTACCCAATCGTCCCGAAGCTTTTCAACAAGACGCGGAAGCAACTCAACGCATTCTTGATTTAGAATACGAATTACAGCAAACTAGAGAAAATCTGCAAGCCACAATTGAAGAATTAGAAACTACTAACGAAGAACAACAAGCCACCAACGAAGAACTACTAGCTTCTAATGAAGAGTTGCAAAGTACCAACGAAGAACTACATTCCGTTAACGAAGAACTATATACAGTTAATACAGAATATCAAACGAAAATTCGTCAATTATTAGAATTGTCCAACGACGTAGATAATTTACTCAGGAGTAGTGAAATTGGTGTAATTTTCCTAGATAGAGAATTGCGAATTCGGAAATTTACCCCCGCAGCCACAACCGCTATTAACCTCTTAGAAACTGATGTTGAACGCCCAATTCAGCATATTACCCATAATATGAATTGTCCCAATTTGCTGGAATTATTACAGCGAGTAGTGGAAACAGAACGCCCCATTGAACAAGAGGTAAAATTAAATAATACAGATGTTAATTTATTAATGCGTTTGTATCCATACCTTAGAGATGATGGACAAACAGATGGGGTAGTCATTACTTTTGTCAATATTAATGAAATCAAGCAAGTCCAGGAAGCTCTACAACGCCGCACAGAGGAATTAGAAAAACTTTATAATACAAATCCGGTGGGGTTGGTACTCCATGACGAAGAATTACGCTTTGTGCGAATTAACGAAGCAATGGCGGAAATTAATGGTTTATCAGCTAATGCACATATTGGTAAACAACTCCGAGAAGTGTTACCAGATTTAGCAAATCGAGTTGAACCGATTTTACATCAGGTATTAGCAACGGGAAAATCAATTCGCAATATTGAGATTTCCGGGTTTACACCTTCCCAACCAAATGTTCAAAGACATTGGATTGCTAGTTATTATCCTGTCAATCAACTTGATGGCGGTAAGGCTGTCAGTTCGGTAGTTGTGGAAGTTACCGAACTCAAACAAGCACAAATGGCTTTGCTGCAAAGTGAAGAACGATTACGAGCTTTGATGAACTCCAGCCAAACTATTTTATTTAGTTGTCAACCTATGGGGGATTATCGAGCTACCTTTATTAGTGATAACGTGCAGTTGATTCTCGGTTATGCTCCAGAAGTATTTTTAGATGAAACTGGTTTTTGGTACGATTATATCCATCCTGAAGATCGAGATCGGGTGATAACAGGATTAAATCGGTTAGAATTTGATAATACCTATTCCTTAGAATATCGGTTACACTGCGCTAATGGTGACTATCGCTGGTTTTTTGCTCAGTTGCGGTTAATTAGAGATCAAGAAAATCAGCCGTTAGAGTGTGTAGGCTATTTAGTCGATATTAGCGATCGCAAAGCTGCCGAAAAGATTCTCGAACAACAAGTACAAAGAGAACGACTATTAAAACAAATCACTGACGAAATTCGTCAAAGTCTCGAACCCCAAAAAATCTTTGAAACCTCCGCAAACCGCATCGGTGAAGCCTTTGGAGTAGATCGTTGTTTCCTACATACTTACGAACTCGAACCAACAGAACATTTACCAATAGTAGCAGAATACTTGAGCGGTGATATCGCTTCTATTCAAGGAGTCTTAGGCCCAATTGCTGGTAATCCCCAAATTCATCAACTCCTCCAGCAAGATACAGCGATTATTATAGATGATGTGTTTACTGATCCATTAGTATCGTATAGCACAGAAGCTTCTGTGCAAATTGGACTAAAATCAATATTGGCAATTCGCACATCCTATCAAGGAAAAGCCAACGGACTGATTTGTTTGCATCAGTGTAATTATCAACGATACTGGAATAATGAAGACATTGGACTTTTAGAAGCCGTAGCTGCTCAAGTAGGAATTGCGATCGCTCATGCTAAACTTCTACAACAAGCCGAACAGCGACAAATAGAACTCGCTCAACAAAACCTAGCCCTAGAAGCAGCCACCGAAAAAGCACAAGCTGCTAGTCGCACCAAAAGTGAATTTCTCGCCAACATGAGCCATGAAATTCGCACACCCATGAATGCTATTTTGGGATTCTCCGAACTATTACAAAATCTCGTTAGCGACGATTTAGCCCAAAGTTATCTCCAAGCCATTCAAACCAATGGCCGGACTTTGCTCACTCTAATTAATGATATCCTAGATTTATCCAAAGTTGAAGCTGGGAAACTCAAACTCAACTACGAATCTGTGAATCTTCCCTTACTTCTGCAAGACATTCAACAAATGTTTTTGCAAAGAGCCAAAGAAAAAGGATTATTTTTAAATCTACAAGTTGATGAATCCATTCCTGGCGAAATATATATTGATGAAGTTCGGTTGCGGCAGATTTTCGTGAATGTCGTTGGTAATGCGATTAAATTTACCGAAAAAGGTGGTATTACCATCCGTGTTCACAGCCGCATTAACCCTAATATTCAGAATAACGCCCATTTAGAAATTTCCGTTTCTGATACAGGGATTGGGATTTCCTCACGAGATCAAATTTTGATTTTTGATGCTTTTCGTCAAAGTCAAGGACAAAGTAACCGCAAGTACGGCGGAACCGGGCTAGGATTAACCATAAGCCGCCGTCTCACACAAATGATGGGTGGTACAGTTGAGGTAACAAGTGAGTTGGAACAGGGTAGCACCTTCACCTTAATATTTCCCCAAATCACAGTCACTCAAACTACAGCAAGTTCACCATCATTAACCCCACAAAATCATGATTTAAGTCAATTTCCAGCTTTGAAAATTCTCATTGTTGATGACGTACAATCTAACCGGGACTTACTTTACGCCTATTTTAATTCCACTCCTCACCAAATTATCATGGCAGACAATGGAGCGATCGCTCTTAAATTAGCCATTGAACATCATCCTGACCTGATATTACTAGATTTGGTCATGCCACAAATGGACGGAATCACCGTTTTGCAAGCCCTGAAGCAGAATCCCTTCACAGCGGATATTTGTGTGATTATTGTCACAGCTTCTATCCAAGAACAGGACTTTGAAGAATTACAACCCTTAGCCCAAGGATTTTTACGCAAACCGGTTAGTCGCCAGGATCTTTTTAGTGAGTTGCAACGTTTATTTCCCCCGCAGTTATTGGTAGAGTTAAAATCTACTTCCCAGATACAAACCACCGTTTCCTCAATGTCGCCCCAAGCCTTAGAACAGTTACCAGAACTGATAAAATTATTACAACAGGAAGAAGCATCAGTCTGGAAAACCTTGCATCAAACCTTACTAATTGACCAATTACGAGCTTTTGCGCTCAGATTACAAAATTGGGCAGAACAATATAAATGTCCAGACTTGTCAGAATATGCTAATACACTAAAAAACCAAATTGATACCTTTGATTTGGCTCATTTGGCTGACACCGTTGCTAACTTCCCAGAGATTAGCAAAAAGTTACAAAAATTGCTACACTAAGAGATTATTATAAATTTTAAAAATATACAGCAGGAGTCAGGAGTCAGGAGTCGGGAGTCAGGAGCGATGCCCTGAGCTTGTCGAAGAGTCAGGAGTAAAACTGGCTGTCTGGCTTTGAATTTAGATTCTGCACCTCATTAATCTGCAATCTGCTGTAGGTAATGAGACAGAATACACAATTGATTTTTCTGTTCCCTGTTCCCTATTCCCTGTTATATAAATAATGGAAAAAATTGCCTTTAATCCCCAAGATTGTACAATATTAATTGTTGATGACCTGATTCAAAATATTCAAGTTTTAGGAAGAACTCTAGAAACACAAGGCTATTCTATTACCTATGCTTTAAGTGGCAAAGAAGCTCTCCAACGTCTGCAAGCAATTCAACCAGATTTAATTTTATTGGATTTATTAATGCCAGAAATGAGTGGTTTGGAAGTTTGTGAACAAATTAAAACAAATCCCCATTATCATCATATACCAATTTTATTTCTGACTGCTAGTCACGAAGAAGAGCATTTAATAGAAGCCTTTGAAAAGGGGGCGGCTGACTATGTAACCAAGCCTTTTCGATCTACAGAATTATTAGCCCGTGTGCAGACACATATTCAACTAAAACGCCAAACTAGACAGTTACAACAGAGCGAAAATAAACTCAATACCATCGTTACTCACATCAAAGATGGAATTTTAATTGTTGATGAATTAGGAATTGTAAAATTTGCCAATCCGGCTGCGGCGCAAATGTTTGATAGAAAATTATCCGATTTAATTGATCATGAATTGGGACTACCAATTGTAGTCGGAAAAGTTGCAGAACTTGATATTATCCACTCTCGTGGAACTCTCGGACGGGCAGAAATTACCGTTGGTGAGACTGAATGGTTAGAACAAAAAGTTTCAATTGTCTCTATGCGAGATGTGAGCGATCGCAATCAAGTTGAGAAAAAATTAAGAATTGCTTTAGATAAACAGAAAGTATTAAGTCGAAAGTTACAAAAACTAGCAAATACTGATGTCTTAACTGGAATTGCCAATAGACGCAACATTTTAGCAGTTTTGCAAAAGGAATTTCAACGAACTCAACGTTACAAAGAACCTTTTTCACTTTTAGTAATTGATGTTGATCACTTTAAATTGGTCAATGATTCCTATGGACATACCATTGGTGATCAAGTATTAAAAGAAATATCTCAAATGTTAGTTAAGTGGTTACGAAATGTAGATACAGTTGGACGTTTGGGAGGTGAGGAATTTATGATCATTTTACCAACGACAGAGTTACAAGAAGCGATGGAAATAGCTGAACGTCTATGTGAGCAAATTCGTAATTTAGAGATAGATACTACTTTTTCAGCCATAAAAATTACTATCAGTATTGGCGTAACTGCTTATCAAGATAATGATAAAACTGATACGGATATATTGAAGCGTGCGGATGAAGCTATGTATCAAGCCAAAGAGTGTGGGCGCGATCGCGCGATCACCATTTCTGGGTAAAGGAAATTGAGCATATCCCTCTCATTACCGACAACTTTTATGGATTACGCCACGCTTCGCTATCAGCAAGCCCTAATTAAAACTTTGTAACTGTCGAAAAGAATGCAATTTGTTGATAAATTTATCACGATCAAAACTTAAGGGATCAACTTTCCCATTCCCCACATCTACCGCACGATGAGTGGTAATTCTCTCATCAGAAACTTGACTTTGAGCAATTAACCAAGCTAAAGAATTATATTGAGCTTCTGTATATCCTGAATGTCCTTGAATATTCCTTTTACCCCAAGCATCAGGAGGAGTTTCTAGAGATACATGATAAGCAAAATTATTCACAGATGGCGGTAAATTAGGGTTAGTTTTTACAGTTTCTACGCCATTATCTCCTTTAAATACCGAATTACCAGCACCAAAAGCACGTTTTTCTGGGGGTACTAAATAAATTACCTGTCCATCTAAGGCAATTATGGCATGATAACTGGCTTGCACATTTTCATCGTCATGGGGTGTTTGAAAAAAATTAATGGCACTAGAAGTAGAATTAGTAGTTTCATGAAGGACTATAATGGCTTGATTATTAAAAGGGACACCATTAACATCTGTGGTATAGCGATCGCCATAATTGCTAGGATCAACCTTAACCTGGGCCAACGTAGGTCTATAATTAGCAAAATCGCTAGTAGTTATATATAGAGGATTAATTTTATTAATCTTTGTCGGAGATGGTCTTAATTCTTGCTTATTTTCTGGTTTAGTTACTGCTGATTGTAATTGCGCTGGTGAATACTGATTCCAGCTTGTCACATCTGAAGTAGATGCAATTGTTTGATTGTTTTTTTGTCTTGCACTCCCAATAAATACAGCCAGAATCAGGGTAGCTAACATCAAAAAAATCAGGATGACTCTAGTTGCCCAATCTCTAAATTTCATAGTTTTTATTGGAAATTGCTAATCTAGTGTAATGGTTGTCAATATTCATGATGCCAAACTGGTAACAATTATACCTGCTGACAAGTACAAAACCTCTGAATTGGTTTAATCAATGATAATGATAAGATTTTTCAATAGGGCTGAGATTTCTTCTTTGCCTATTTTTGACCAGAGATGTTGTTCATAAGGTTTATTTAATCAGGTTCTTGATGATTTCTGATCTTCACTATTCCTGATCTTGACTAATTGATCAGGTTAAGAGAAACTTATAATTAACGAAAGTGAAGACTAATCAAAATAATAAATTTTGTAAAAACTATGAAATATATGCCCTTAAGTATGGGAAATTATGAGACAAGTGGCAAATTTGTATCTAAATTCCTATCCCTAAATTTTGAGCTAGTCTGAAATCAGGCAGCTAGGTTCAAATCTACTATCTAGGTTGGCTTTTTTGAGCATGGAAACATTAGAATTCATCATTTATCCAGATGGTCGAGTACAAGAAAAAGTTACCGGTATTATCGGTGCATCTTGTGCTGAGGTAACAGCAGCCATAGAAGCCCAGCTAGGACGAGTGTTGAGTAATGAACCAACCTCAGAATTTTTCGCCACTAACCCGCAACAAAACAGTGTGGCGAATCCACAAACCGCCCACAGCGAATGGTAAGTTTTCCAACTAGTTAATGTTCATTGATTACAAACCACTATGTCACACTTTAGCCAAATTAAAACACAAATCCGTAATCTGGAATCCTTGAAAGATGCCCTTTCCGATTTGGGAATAGACTGGAAACCTGGCCCTTGTGAGGTGCGTGGTTATCGTGGTCAAACTCATGCAGCCGAAGTAACTATTGAACAGCAAAACGGCTATGATATCGGTTTTAGATGGAATGGTCAAGAATACGAATTAGTTGCAGATTTACAATATTGGCAACAAAATCTATCTGTGGATGGGTTTGTCCGTCAAGTAACTCAACGTTATGCTTATCAAACAGTAGTCAAAGAAACCACGAAAGTGGGCTTCCAAGTTGCAGAACAACAACAACAACAAGATGGTTCGATTCGCCTAGTAGTACAACGCTGGAGTGCGTAATGTCTAATTTGCCGCCGTCACCACAAGCAGAGGAATATAATCGTTCCGGTTTAGAACCAGAATTAGGGAGCTTTTTCCGAGATGTCCCCGAACGTTCTGGTTTAGAACCGGAATTGGGTGGACTGGTGCGGCAAAAAGGCGTTTATGTGGATGAAATTACCTGTATCGGCTGTAAGCATTGCGCTCATGTTGCCCGGAATACTTTTTTTATTGAAGAAGATTATGGGCGATCGCGCGTCATCCGTCAAGATGGAGACATAGAAGAGGTAGTTCAAGAAGCCATAGATACCTGTCCTGTTGATTGTATCCACTGGGTTGATTACACAGAACTTAAAAATTTAGAAGAAGACAGAAAATATCAAGTCATTCCCGTAGCTGGTTATCCAGTAGAACATGGTGTAGCCACTACAGAAAAACGCCGGAAAAAACAAAAGTTAAAAAAATCCAATTCTTAAATAACTTGACAATTTGTACTAATTATGTAATTAAGCATTGGTTTTACCAGTGCTTTTTATTTTATATGATTTGTGCATAAGCTGTAGGGGCGGGGTTTCCCCGCCCTCCGTTAACCCATTAATTTTGTAGGGACAAACCCCCTATGTTTGCCCCAAATATCGGGGTAGGCACGGGGGCGCTACCCCTACTTATGCAAAATTAATTGAACATTTAAAAATTCCTAAACCCATTAATTTTGTAGGGGCAAACCCCCTGTGGTTGCCCCAAATATCGGGGTAGGCACGGGGGCGCTACCCCTACATTAAATCCCAATTAATTATATCATAGTCAACTTAGAAACGTTCTTTGATATTGAAACGTGAGCAGGTAAAGACCATTAAGTTTTTATTCCAGGAGCTTGTTTTAATGCCAAAAGTTCTAGAATGAAATAATAAGATTATTTCTATAACTGTGAAAAAGAGTCTTCAGATATGATATGTCTGAGTTGGAGTAAATTCCGTGCCAATGGAGATTTGAAGGCGTTTTGAACGATTGTGTTTTGACGTATAATAAAAGACTGTTTTGGCAAATTAAGCCGGATTTGTGACTCTTGCTGCTGACAAGTTTTGACAACAAAAATTTGTAATTGTTTTGGAAATTGTAATTTTAGGTTCGGGAATCTATGTTAACCAACTCGCAAACCCCCACTATCACAAAAGAATCATCTGATGTTCTGCCTGGAGTTAATGCTCAGGCTAGAGTCAGTCAGTTTATGCAGAATTTGCAGAATGAAATTACCCAAGGTTTAGAGAAATTAGATGGTCTGGGGAAGTTTCAAGAAGATAGTTGGCAGCGTCCAGAAGGGGGTGGTGGGCGATCGCGTGTACTGCGTGAGGGAGCAATTTTTGAACAAGCCGGTGTGAATTTCTCTGAAGTTTGGGGTTCTCATTTACCTCCTTCGATTTTAGCCCAACGTCCAGAAGCAACAGGACATGGCTTTTATGCAACAGGGACTTCTTTGGTGTTACACCCACGCAATCCTTATGTACCTACAGTCCACTTAAATTATCGCTATTTTGAAGCAGGCCCAGTTTGGTGGTTTGGTGGTGGTGCAGACTTAACACCTTATTACCCCTTTGCTGAAGATGCACAACATTTTCATAGCACTTTTAAAAAAGCTTGTGATCAACACCATCCCGAATATTATCCTGTGTTCAAGCGCTGGTGTGATGAATATTTTTATCTGAAACATCGAGATGAAACACGGGGCGTTGGTGGATTATTTTTAGATTACCAAGATGGTCAAGGTTCTATCTATCGCGGTCCAGATCCCAATGGGGAAGCAGCGATTTATAGCAATCAGGTAGGTGAATTACCGACACGGAGTTGGGAAGACATATTTGCTTTAGTTCAAGATTGTGCTGCGGCGTTTTTACCTGCATACACGCCAATTGCGGAACGCCGGCATGGGATGGAATATGGCGATCGCCAACGCAATTTTCAATTATACCGTCGTGGTAGATATGTAGAATTTAACTTGGTTTATGACCGGGGAACAATATTCGGACTCCAAACCAACGGTCGCACAGAATCAATTCTCATGTCTCTACCACCTTTAGTTCGTTGGGAATATGGCTACAAACCAGAACCTAACACTCCTGAAGCTGAGTTGTACGAGACTTTCCTAAAACCTCAAGATTGGATAAACTGGAAACCAAGTAAATAGGTAATGGGATTGGGGACTGGGGACTGGGGACTGGGGACTGGGGAATAAATATTGATAGTGCATGACTCTATGCGGTTAAAACCGCCCGTGTCGCTTATATCTCAGCCTGAAGTGACTGAGCTTTACTCTTACCGGGTATTCTTGTAAAAAACAGAATATGTTTGCCAATCCCCAATACCCAGTCCCCAATCCCCAATCCCCAATCCCCAATACCCAGTCCCCAGTCCTCAATCTCCAGTTATTTTTGTTAAATACCATGACAGTAAGTTACACTAAAAACTAGATGTCATCTTCTGGACATAGGTTGATACTTCCGCACATTGTGCGTGTTTTGATTAGCAAATATTAGTAAAAAAGTATCGGTTCAGTGATTAATATAGATCAAAAAACCTGTACAACTGAAGACGGTCATACCATCATGGTATTGACCCCTGCTGGTCGTTTAGATATTACTACTGCTTGGCAATTTCGTCTTAAGCTACAGGAATGTATTTCTAAACACACTCCTCATGTTGTTGTCAATCTAGGACAAGTAAATTTTATTGATAGTTCCGGGTTGACCTCCTTATTAGCCGGGATGCGCGAAGCTGATAAAATTAATGGCAGTTTTCGGATTTGTAATGTTCATTCGGAAGCTAAACTTGTGTTTGAAGTTACAATGATGGATACCGTGTTTGAAATCTTTGATACCGAAGAACTGGTTTTAAAGACTCCACCCCGGATTTTGGCTAATCAATAGGATTGATCAGAAAATCCCCAATCTAAAATCTAAAATCTAAAATTGAATGACTGTCACGAATTAGGTCTGATTAGTTCATACTAGAGAAGAGGAATACGTCTTTACTAAAATTTTCTTTGTGAATAACGTCCGTACAGTATCTGATACAAAAAGAACCTTTTACACCTTTCATACCAGGCCAATTAACACTATTTACCGCCGGGTAGTGGAAGAGTTGATGGTAGAAATGCACCTACTATCAGTCAATGTTGATTTTAGCTACAATGCCATTTATGCTTTGGGCGTTGTCACGACTTTTGACCGCTTCATGGACGGCTACCAGCCAGAACAGGATAAGGAATCAATTTTTCGAGCAATTTGTCAAGCTGTGGAACAAGATCCCCAACGCTACCGACAAGATGCTTCAAGATTGGAAGCTTTAGCTGCCAGTTTACCAGTTAAGGATTTGATTTCTGGTTTGAGTCGGGAACATTCCCTAGATCAAGATGGGGATTTGCAACAGCAACTAGAAGCAGTTGCTACCAATTCCAACTTTAAATATAGTCGCTTATTTGGCGTTGGTTTATTTGCATTACTGGTACAGTCAGATCCTGAACTTGTCAAAGATGATAAACAAAAGAGTGAAGCACTCAAAGCGATCGCTAACGGGTTGAATATCTCTGAAGATAAACTCATCAAAGACTTAGAACTATACAGTTCCAACCTGGAAAAAATGGCGCAAGCACTCATAGTCATGGCAGATATCTTGACAGCAGATCGCAAAAAACGGGATGCTTTAAAGCCAGCCTAACTACCAACACCATCCCGTACCCAATACTTGTCGGTTAAGCTCAAAAAATAGAATTATGTAGGTTGGGTTGAGGAACGAAACCCAACATTTATAAGCATTTGTTGGGTTGCGCTATCGCTTAACCCAACCTACAAAAACTCTTAACCGAACAGTATTGATCCCGTACCCATAAATAAATTGGGAACGGGATATGTCAAGAAATCCCCCAAATAGCAAAAAGCCCGCCTACACATCAAAGTGTTGAGCGGGCTAAATAATTATTGAAAATTGAAAATGGAGCTTATGGGAGTCGAACCCATGTCCAAATTGGGTATTAACCCTCCACTCGTTCACAGGTTTAGCCTTTCTGACCCTCAAGGCGGGAATCGTTCATTATCCCGAACGTAGGATGCTCTGATTTAATCTTAGCCTTCAAGCCAACCAGAGAACGCTTGTTGGAGCATCCGTTGGGGGTTAGGTCTTTAATCCTTAACGGAGTCAAATTAAAGACGCTCGAACCTAAAAGAGGTTTCTTAGGCAGCTACTAGAGCTTCCCGACGAGCAAATTTTACGATATTGTTCGCATTTACTTTTTTTTCGAGTCATTGATTTCCGAGAGATAACTCGCTCTCGACCTGAATCACAGAGTAGCTTTCGCCAACCTGTCGAAACCGTTAAAGCCCCATGTACTTCACACCATTATTATAGTACGAAATTTTGCAATTTGACAAACAAAAGTTATAGTTACTTATTTTTTGTAGTGACTGTCTTGATTTTTAAGTGATAGCTTTGTGTCTTAGAACAGATTTTTGGGGTGACACTGACGTAAGTCCTAAAAAATATTCTCTCCTAGTCCTTTGCCCTCTTCTTGCCTATTCCCTGGTAAAATATTTCAACATCTTTGAAAATACATTGTCATGTCTACTGAAACTACCACCGGTGCAGATGCTATTGATAGAGCGATATCGCGGGGAATTGATTTTGATGGTTCTCCTATTCCCACAGTTAAATTAGACCTGTATGAACAAGTTATGGGTTTAGAATCAGGCAGACAGCGCAGTGGTGTATCTAATACTATGCGTTCTCGAATTGTGCGGATTGGAGCTAAACACATTCCCCAAGCTGAACTTGATCAAAAGCTGGTTGAAGCTGGTTTTGCTCCTTTAAAAGAAAAGGAAGTTGCTTTTTTTTACGGTGGTAAATAAAAGACAAATAATTCCGTGCAAAAGTCAGATCCCCGACTGCTCTAAAAAGTCGGGGATCTTGTTGTTTATAGTAAACCTAAAGATATCTAGAATAAATTTTAGTTCTAGTCAGAAATTCTGCTAATTTATAAATAATTGGTTAAGCTCCAAAGATTTTTAGATCAAGAAACCAAGTCAACCAGGTAATTTATCGTCATATCAACATTCACGTTTCAGGGGTTCTGGTAATGGATATTACGACGCTGCTAATTGTTTGGTTAGTTACGGCTGTTAGTTTATGGATTATTAGTAAATTACCTTTAGGAGTGGAAATTGATACTCCCGAAAAGGCAATTTTTTCCGCCGCAATTTTAGGTATTATTACAGCGCTAGTTAAGCCAGTTCTCAAGGTTTTGTTTGTGATACCAAATTTAGCCACCTTTGACTTATTATCTGGTATCTTCACTTTCATGATTGCTGTTGCTTGTTTTAGTATTGCTGCTTGGTTAGTAGATGGTTTCCGGTTACGTTATGGCATTTGGAGTGCAATCTTAGGTGCTTTTGCCCTTACTCTTGTCAATAATATTATCTACAAATTGTTAGGTATTTAATTGGTAATTGGTAATTGGTGATTGGTGATTGCTTGTATCACCTATTTGTTATATTATCAATACAAGTAATTAAGACATCTAATTTCCAATAAATTAATCTGGGATTAATCTCTGCAAAATCTGTTTCAAAACTATTCCTGTCCAATCAATATCGGCTGCTGTTGTTTGTTTTCCTAAAGTTAGTCTAATTCCTCCTAAAGCCGCTTTTTGAGAATATCCCATTGCTAATAAAATGGGACTAGGGCTTAATTTTCCACTATTGCAAGCTGCACCTGCACTAATACCAATACCTGCTAAGTTTAACTGTCGTACCAAAGTTTTACCGGTGATTTTTTCTCCGTTGGCTGCTTCTAAATAAAAGCTGAGATGATGGGGTAAACGATTAATTCTGTCACCTGTAGGGATTAAACCGGGAACATCTGCTAGAATGGTGAAGAGGCGATCGCGCAATAAGATCAATCTCTCTCTTTCCGTCTCTAATTCCTGTGCTGCTAACTCCGCAGCTACCCCAAACCCAGCAATAGCGGGTGTTGCTTGCGTCCCTGAACGCATTCCGTTCTCCTGTCCACCCCCACCCAGCAGCGGTATTAATTCCACTCCAGGACGCACATATAACGCCCCTGCACCCAAACCACCATAGATTTTATGACTAGATAAACTCAATAAATCTACAGGTAAAGTCTGCACGTTTAGCGGTAAACGTCCAGCAACTTGCACTGCATCCGTATGGAACAAAGCGCCGTGTGTTTTCGTGATTTTTCCTAATTCGACTATTGGTTGGACTGTTCCTATTTCGCTTTGTCCATAAATCACAGATACCAAAACTGTGTTATCTCGCAATGCTGCTTTTAGGTCTTCGGGGTTGACTCTTCCTTGATGATTTACACCCAAATGGGTAACTTCCCAACCCCAATTTTCTAACATTTTCGCAGGTTCAGAAATGGCGGAATGTTCCACACTAGAAATGATAATATGTTGGGGAATAGTGTAACATCGCGCCACCCCCATAATTGCTAAATTATCAGCTTCAGTTCCCCCAGAAGTGAAAATAATTGATTCAGGAACAGCATTAATTAAACCTGCTACTTGCATTCTAGCTGTTTCCACAACCAAAGCGGCACGGTTGCCCCATTCATGTAAACTGGAAGGATTACCCCACTGTTGTGTTAAAATTTTTTGGATAATTGCGATCGCTTCTGGACGAGTGGGAGTAGTTGCACTGTAATCTAGATATACTTGCATAAAAATTAATAATCGAGTGGGCAAATATTTACTTTTCTACATAATTTAATACACCGGATTTTGGGAATAATAATTTACGTATAACCTTAATTTAGTTTAATCAGATTACCGTGTCTATTTTCCCACAAATCCGCCATTTTTCCTATATCTTTTTATTGCTATTCACTTTGACTGGTTGTGAACAAGTCCAATCATCAAACCAGCGTTTAGCACCATTACCCCAAGATCCTTTAATTCAAGTTTACTTCAATAATTCCCAATCTTCAGAATATAAAGAAACCTATCGTCAGCAAACCCGGTTAGGGGATAATTTAGAAAAACAGATTGTTGATACTATTTCCTCAGCTAAATCTACAGTTGATATAGCTGTCCAAGAATTGCGTTTACCAAAAGTTGCTCAAATATTAGCAGCAAAACAAAAATCTGGAATCAAGGTCAGGTTAATTTTAGAAAATAATTATTCTCGTCCTTGGAGTAGTTTTAATGCTGCGGAAATAGCCAAGTTAGGAAAAAGAGAACAACAACGATATCAAGAATTTCGGAAATTTGTTGACATTAATCGAGATAATCAAATCACATCAGAGGAAATTAGTCAACGGGATGCTTTAGCCATCATTCAAAATGCCCAAATTCCTTGGATTGATGATACTGCTGATGGTTCAAAAGGTAGTAGTTTAATGCACCATAAATTTGTTGTTGTTGATCATCGTTTTGTAATTATTACTTCTGCTAATTTCACCTTAAGTGATACATCTGGAGATTTTACAAATCCTACCAGTTTAGGGAATACAAATAATTTATTAAAAATAGATAGTTCTGAATTAGCAACCCTACTCACAGAAGAATTTAATATTATGTGGGGTGACGGAGTAGAAGGAAAACCAGATAGTAAATTTGGAGTCAAAAAACCTGTTCGTAACCCACAAAAAATTATATTAGGTAATAGCAAAATCACAATTCATTTTTCGCCAACATCTCCTACTGAACCTTGGAGTAATTCCAGTAATGGGTTAATTGCCAAAACCTTATCTGCAAGTACAAAAACCGTTGATTTAGCATTATTTGTATTTTCAGATCAACAACTTGCCAATATTCTCGAACAACGACATAATCAAAATGTGCAAATTCGAGCTTTAATTGAACCACAATTTGCTTATCGTCCTTACAGTGAAGCTTTAGATATGATGGGATTTGCTTTAAGTGATAACTGTAAATACGAAGTTGATAACCGTCCTTGGAAAAATCCCATTTCTACCGTTGGAGTCCCAATTTTAGCTAAAGGAGATTTATTACACGATAAATTTGCTGTCATTGATAACAAAACTGTAATTACAGGTTCACATAATTGGTCAAAAGCAGCAAATAATAGTAATGATGAAACATTAATAGTTATCGAAAACCCTACAGTTGCTAACCATTTCCAAAGAGAATTTGACCGACTTTATAGTAAAATCAAACCAGGTTTACCAGCCAATATTAAATCTAAAATTGATGCAGAAGTTAAAAAATGTCCTCAAATTAAGCAACAATCATCTTTCGTAAATCCAATTACTAATAAAATTAATCTCAATACCGCAACTCAAGCAGAACTAGAAACTCTTCCCGGTGTGGGTAAAAAGTTAGCACAAAAGATCATTATCGCTCGTCAACAGCAAAAATTTACTTCTTTACAAGATGTTGATAAAGTACCAGGAATTAGTGAAAAAATGTTGGTAAAATGGGAAGGAATGATCACATTAACCGCAGATGAACACAGATGATAATTTAACTCCTGAATTTTTATGATTCCCATTATTTCCACTATTCCCCTTTTTCAACTTGCTTCTGGTGAGTTTCTATCTCTCCAGGTATATAAATTTGTTGGTGCTAAATCGGGTAAAAAAGTATATATCCAATCTAACTTACACGGTGCGGAAATTGTTGGTAATGCTGTGATTTACCAAATCATTGATTTTTTCATGACATTAAATAATACTCAGTTAATAGGAGAAATTTGGCTTGTACCTGTTTGTAATCCCTTAGCTGTTAACCAGCGAACTCATAATTTTTCTACGGGTAGATTCAATATTTATGATAGTCAAAATTGGAATAGAATTTTTTGGGATTATGAGAAACAACATGATGATATAGAAGAATTTGCCCGTTCTCAAATTGGTTTAGACATAGATACTATCAAATATAATTTTGTAACTGTTCACACTCCCCCACTAAAAAGGAATTAGGAAGTAACAGGGATAGGAG
>NZ_VIKX01000122.1 GCF_009711935.1 Dolichospermum sp. UHCC 0259
CCTACTTCTACCTACCCTATAAACTCTCGAAAGTGGGGGGAGAGTGAAAAACTACAAAATTTTTATCACTAAGATTGACACTACTTAAGTCAGCATTAATCAAGTTAGCACCATTCAAGTTAGCATCACTCAAGTTAGCATCACTCAAGTTAGCACCATTCAAGTTAGCACCATTCAAGTTAGCAGTTCTTAAATCAGCACCACTCAGGTCAGCACCACTAAGATTCAGATTACTAAGGTCTACACCACATAATTTTGTTTCAATTAATTCCGCATCACTTAGATTGACATCACTTAAAATTGCAACTTCTAACTCTTCGGCATAACCATATTGTGAATTGTAAATACAATCTTCTGTATATACACAGTCATACTGAGAAAGCTCTGCATTGGCACAACATAAGTTTGCATAACTCAAATTAGCATTACTTAAATCTGACCCATGAAAATTAACACCTGCTAAATTAGTGTCGCGTAAATTTGCATGACTAAAATTAACACCACTAAAATTAGCACCACCAAAATCAGAACCACTCAAATCAGCATTTCTTAAATCAATATTTTCCAAGTTTAATTCCTGAAAATCTCTTTCTCCTTCTTCGTAAAGTGCTAGAAGTTTCGCAGCATCCATACTGTCTTATCCTTTTAAATGGTATAGTTTGTTTCCAATTACCTTGATATTCTAACAAACTTACAACTTTGAAAGAGGTTTATTGTGATTTTTATACATGGGTTTTATATTTTAAGTCAGCTTGAAGAGCATGAGTTAACTAATAAATCAGTGTTTGTGTGATTTTGGACAGTGCGATCGCGCAGCGCTTTGTAGGAATCGCTTTCAGATAAAATAGAATAAGATAACTCTGACTATACATACCTCAAACACATCCAGTAGGAAAAATCGTTCAAAACTTGAATTTGAGATTAAACCTAAATCCTAACTAAATCTTTCATGTAAGTTTGGGTGCGTTATTGGTAGCATCTCGTAGATAAGGCGATCGCCATAGCATGATTTTGGGAGTGCGAGGAATCTGGATGAAGTCTTTGGCGATTTGCTCCGCAACGCAAGCTAACGCTGTATAACCAAGCATTAAACTGTCCAAACCAGAAATATCACTCTGGTTATCCTCCAGATAATTGGCATGACTTACTCAAAGATGCAAAAGGTGAAACTAATCGTTGAGAGAAAGCAGTCCAAGCAAAAATTTAACTTTTGGCAGGCTGTTCCTGGGTACGCGATCGCATTACCAACCATATTTGGTCAATATCTTGTAATCTTATTTCTAATGGTGAAGCTGTCATGCTGCCAAAATACGATATTTTGTAATTAAATACGGCATGAGCTTGTGCCATAGCTTCGCTCACCGTAGGCATAGCACCAGGGGCAAAAACTTTTAAATTTAGAACTATGAAAGCAGTTGGTATTGATTTAGGGACAACAAATTCTGAAGTAGCAATTGTCGAAAACGGACAGGTGCGGGTATTGCCAGGAGAAGATGGCGACCTAATTTTACCTTCCTGCGTAGGATTTAGCGATACGGGGAAAGTGCTAGTGGGACGAGAAGCACTGCGTCAATATGCTGCTGCTCCTGAACGCACCGTCAAATCAATTAAGCGCTGGATGGGAACTGACCACAAAACCACTTTAGGGGATAAAGAATACTTACCTCATGAAGTTTCCGCTATTATTCTCCGCGCCCTCAAACAACGGGCTGAAAATGCTTTAGGAGAAACAATTACCCAAGCAGTAATTACAGTTCCCGCTTACTTCACAGATGCTCAAAGACAAGCAACCAAAACCGCTGGAGAGATTGCTGGTTTAGAGGTACTGCAAATTATCAATGAACCCACAGCAGCGGCTTTAGCTTATGATTTGCGTTCCGAAGAGACAGAACGGGTTTTGGTTTATGACTTAGGTGGTGGGACTTTTGATGTGTCAGTAGTGGAAATTACAGGCGAAGTTACAGAAGTTCTAGCAACTCATGGTAATAATCGTTTGGGTGGAGACGATTTTGATAGATTGTTGCAACTCTATTTAGTGGATCTATTTCGTAAACAGCATAGTGTGGATGTTCCAGATGATGCCGTCACCCAAGCGCGTCTTTTACGAGCAGCCGAGCAGTTAAAAATTGATTTGAGTTCCCATGCTTTTGCTACAGTTCGAGAAGCCTTTTTAGGTAGTAAAGGCAAAACTGCACTCCATCTAGAGACAGAAGTACCGCGAGCAGATTTAGAAAAGTTGATTCGCCCCCTATTGACAGAAACCCTAGAGGCAATTGACCGCGCCCTCACCGATGCAGACCTATTACCCGGTGATATTGACCGGATTATCTTAGTTGGGGGTTCGACACGCATTCCCCTAGTCCAAGAAATGATTTCAGAACATCTGGGACAGACTCCCAGTGATGGTATTCAACCCGACCTTTGTGTGGCGTTGGGAGCAGCTTTACAAGCTGGGGTGTTGGTGGGTGAATCTGTAGATGCCATTCTTGTAGATGTGATTCCCCATTCCTTGGGTATTGCTGCGGCTGTGTCTACACCAATGGGAATTATGCCCGGTTACTTCAGTGTGATTATTCCCCGTAACAGCGTTGTTCCCGTTTCTCGCTCTGAGGTTTATTACACCGTGTCCGATGAACAAGAAGTGGTAGAAATTGAAGTTTTTCAGGGAGAAAATGCGATCGCCCAAGAAAATGTGCCTCTAGGTGATTTTAGAGTCGAGAACTTACCACCCAAACCCGCAGGAGGTATTCAAGTTGAGGTTCACTTTGACTTTGATATCAATGGCATTCTTACTGTCACCACTACTGAAAAAGGCAAAGGACAACAGGGAACGCTAGTAGTCAATAATGCAGGGATTGAAAAACTTTCTAGCCATGAATTGAAGCAAGCAAGGGCAGATTTAGATGCCTTGTTTGAAGTTGATGAAACTATCGAAATCTCAACAGAAGAGACAATTTCAGCAGTAGAAATAGATCCAGAATTAGCAGCACTTTTAGACCGCGCTCAACAAGCATTTTTGACCATAGATTCTGAACAAGCAGAGGAATTACAAGACTTATTAGCCCAGATTGAAAATGCGAATGCAAACAAGAGTGCAGAATTACCTCAGTTACAAGAGGAACTTTCAGATTTTCTGTACTACGCAATTTCCAATGAATCAGAGTAAGAAATCATGAAATGTCCTGTTTGTGGAGCAATTTATCGTCCGACAAAGGGAACAGGGGCGCAAGGGGGAGAAACTGACGGACAGATTTCTCCATTACCTGCCCACTCTCCAACTTGTAGACGTTGCAAAGCGGATTTATCTGACTTGATCAATCTCCATGATCAAGCTATCTGGTATCACAGACAAGCCCTGGATTTATTGTTAAAAGGGTATTATCCAGAAGCAGCAACGCATAACAATCAAGCTTTAGCTTTGTATTATGGTCATGCAGACTTTCATGCCTTAGCGGGTAAATTATCAGCATTGCAGGGAGAATGGAGAGAAGCGATCGCATCTTGGCAACAAGCGCTCAAATTAGACCCAAAAAATACCGTTGCTGGTGATTGTCTAGAAATGATCAAGCTAAATTTAATTATCTGATTCAGACACTTCAACTTTTTTGTCTCTACTGTTAAAATTAGACCAATATACATTCTGGAGTTAATATGGAAACCACTCAAGCAGTGATTAATCCCACTACTCCCTCACATCAAAACATTCACGCCAATCAATTCACCTTACCAGATCATACGCAACTACCAGATTCAGATGGCACATTTGTGAAAAATTTTCAGGAGCATCCACAAAGTATAGTTTTAACCAGTTCCATTGAGCCAGTATTGCAAAAACTACATCCCGATGGAAACTATTGTATCGGTCAAGATAGCGGTATTTATTGGCGTTTAACTGAACCACCGGAAAAAGGTGCAGAAGCTCCTGATTGGTTTTATGTACCTAATGTACCACCATTTCTCAATGGAGAATATCGTCGTTCCTATGTGTTATGGAAAGAGTTTATTTCTCCACTAATTGCCATTGAGTTTGTGTCGGGAAATGGTTCAGAAGAAAGAGACGCAACTCGTCCCAGTGAAACAGAAAAAGCGGGTAAATTCTGGGTTTATGAACAAGCAATTCGGATTCCTTTTTATGCAATTTTTGAAGCGAGAAAAGCATTACTAGAAGTTTATCGCTTAGTTGATGGGCATTATGAAAAAATGCAGCCAAACGAGCGTAATCATTTTCCAATTTATCCTATGGGTGTGGAATTAGGTTTAATAGAAAATGATGGTTTACCTTGGGTGCGTTGGTGGGACGATGAGGGAAATTTGCTGTTAACTGGTGATGAAAGAGCTATTGTTGAAAAACAAGCTCGTTTACAAGCAGAGGAAATTGCCCAACAAGCAACTTTCGCTCAACAACAAGCAGAAGAGGCAAGACAACAAGCAGAAGAAATGGCAGAACAAGAACGACAACAAAAGGAGAAATTAGCAGCTTATTTAAGATCATTAGGTATCAATCCTGATGATATTTGAACTGTAGGGGTGTGATTTTTGTACTTATCGTCAACATCACACCCCATCTTCCATAAACTCAGATATGTAGGAGTTTGATAGAATGGTACGAACTGCGGCTAAGACTGCGATCGCCCTTGGTAGTAACATAGGTAACTCCCTAGCCATTTTAACAGGAGCTTTAGAAACCTTAGCCCAAACATCAGGCATAACCATACAAGCCCAATCTCGTTGGTATCGTACCAAAGCCATAGGCCCAACTCAACCAGACTACTTAAATGGTTGCGCGATATTATCAGTGCAGATTTCACCACAAGCCTTATTAGCCCAACTACTCATCATTGAACAAAAGTTTGGGCGTGTGCGTCAGGAACACTGGGGGCCACGTACCTTAGATTTAGACTTATTATTATATGATGACTTGATTTTACAGCAGCCAAACCTGCAAATTCCCCATCCTCGCATGGCGGAACGAGCCTTTGTTTTAGTCCCCCTGGCGGAAATTGCTCCAGATTGGATAGATCCTATATCTCAAAAACTAATTCCAGATTTACTACTAGAGATCAACACAAATGATGTACATTTATTGTAGTGGGTGAAAAAATTACCATTTTTGCAACCCAAAAAGAACTGATAACAACAGAAAACCCCCGTATACGTTCTCTGTATTCACAGACGGTAGAGTTTACTATGCCATTAGGTAGAGAATTACCACAGTTGCTCAAGCAACGCTTGTTTTATAAAGGACGCAAGTTTAACTTTGAAGTTAACCGCTTGCGTTTACCCAACAAAGCTGAAGGAGAATGGGAATGTATTCGTCATCCTGGTGGCGCTCTGGCTATACCCATAACCGCAGACGGTAAGCTGGTACTTGTCCGTCAATATCGGTTTGCAGTGCAGGGAAGATTATTAGAATTTCCGGCGGGAACAGTAGAACCCAATGAAGATCCTTTAGAAACAGTCAAACGGGAAATTTGCGAAGAAACTGGCTATCATGCTCATCAGTGGGATAAATTAGGAGAATTTTTCCTTGCTCCCGGTTATTCTGATGAAATTATCTATGCTTTTATTGCTAGAGATTTAGAAAAGCTAGAAACACCACCAGCACAAGACGAAGATGAAGATATCGAAACAGTATTACTAACTCCTGAAGAATTGGAAAAAGCCATTTTAGCAGGAGAATCTGTGGATGCTAAATCCATTGCTAGTTTTTTCCTGCTGCGTTCATTTTTAAAATAGGTCATTGGTCATTGGTCATTGGTCATTGGTCATTGGTCATTGGTCATTGGTCATTGAATAATTCTCTTTCTCCTTCTTCATTCTTCCTCCTGACTCCTTCTTTCTTATTCTTCCTCCTGACTCCTGACTCCTGACTCCTGACTCCTGACTCCTTGATTCCTGACTCCTACTGTAATTATCGGGAATAACTACCAGCATAATCGCGGGTACGATAATCTGTAGCTTGAGCTAAGACTTTTTTGGTGGTTGCAAACTCTCGTAATTGTCCCACATGATTCTCATTGTATTGAAATAAAGCCGTGAAATCAGCCAGACGGGAGACTTGTTGGATGTTTTGAGAGATAAAGATAATTGTCAACTCAGAACGCAAACACTCAATGAGTTCTTCAATTTTTGTGGTACTGATGGGATCAAGTCCACAGCAAAGCTCATCCATGAGAATAACTTGGGGCTTTACAGCTAAAGCGCGAGCAATACAAAGTCGTTGTTGTTGACCACAAGATAGTTCTAAAGCCGGCTTATAAAGCTTGTTTTTGACCTCTTCCCAAATATCCGCAGATTTAAGAGCTAACTCCACAACTTCATCTAATTCTGGTTTTGGTCGCCAACCAACTAATTTAATTCCGTAAGCAACGTTATCATAGATACTCATGGGAAAAAGATTAGGTTTGGAATAAATTGTACTAATTTGACGACGGAGACGATTAAGATTAATCCGTCTCTCATAAATATTTTGCCCAAAAAACTCTATTTTCCCTTCTGTGTGGACTTCTCCCTCCAAATCGCTCATGCGGTTGAGAGACTTTAAAAAAGTAGACTTCCCACAGCCACTAGGTCCCATAATAGCAATAATTTTATTTTGGGGAATATCCATTGACAGACTTTCCAGGATTTTTTGCTTGCTGTAGTAAAAACTAAAGTTTTTTACACTAATGGCCGGAATTATTTTACTCATATTAGTCAAGGAGTCAGGAGTCAGGAATCAGGAGTCAGGAAGAATAGAGAAGAGAGAATAACAGGAAGAAGGAAGAATAAAAAGAAGAAAAAATAAATAAATAAAAAGTCAGTGAATCAGAATACTTGAAAAGCTTGATATTTGCTTATAACCTAAATTAAGTCATCTCATAACCCGCAATGCTGCGTTTAATTAGTGTAATAAAGGTAAATTCATCATGCTACAGCGTTTTATTTTCATCATTACCACTATCATTGTGTGGCATTTGTGTATTTTTGGCACACTTGCTCAGGAAAAAAAAATTGAAGATATGGATAAGTTTCCTCCCAATCCCCTAGAAGTAACTTTACCTGATCCACTATTACCAAATTTACCAGATAAACGCCAATTAACATTAACAGAATTGCAAAAATTAAAGACAGATTTAGATGGGTTAAATCAAGAGGCACAGGTGACACTACAAGGAGGAGATAGAAAGAAAGCCTTTGAGATTTGGAATCGTGAACTACGATTAAGACGTTATTTAGGTACATTAGCTGAGATAGAAGCGTTATCACGGGTGGGAGAAATAGCCTGGAATCAAAATGAACGGGACGAGGTGCGATATATTAGTCAGCGATTACAAGTAATTCAAAAAGAGATAGGAAAACAAAAAAGTACGGATTTACAATTATGGCAACTCCTGGGTCAAGCTTATCAAAAAATCCGTCTTCCTAAATTGGGAATATTGGCTTATGAACAGGTTTTAATCTTAGTTAAACAACAACAAGATTCAGTTGGAGAAATAGAGACTTTAAGGAATATTGGAGAATTATATCTAAGTTGGTTTGATTATGACCAAGCTGCCAATACTTACCAAAAACTATTAAATTTGGCAATTAATCAGGGTGATAAAACTAATGAATTGAGATATTTACAACAGTTAGCTTATATCTATGGGCGAGGAAAACAACCCCAAGCAGCAATAGATATATTGAATAAATTAGTCCAAGTTTATACTCGTGAACAAAATCTCAGTGAAATTCCCGCTTTAAAATTAGCCATAGGGGCAAATTATGAATCTCTAGCCCAAAAAAATCCCACATTAAAACAACAGGCTTTCGATAATTATCAATCAGCTTATACTACCGCATGGCAATTAGAGCAATACGCTAGGGCTGGAGAGGCACTAGAGAAATTAATTGCTTTTTATCGTTCCCAAAAACAAGTAGATGCCGCTTTAGAAACTGGGGCAATTCTTCTAGAAACACAAACATTAGCTAACAATTTTTATGGTTTAATGTCAGCCTATGACCAAATTGGCAACTTATATATAGAACGCCGAGAATATGCCCAAGCATTAACAGCATTTCAGAAGGGATTAGCAATAGCCCAACAACTTAAATATCAAGAATCATATTTTACTCAACAAATTGAAAAGTTAAAAACTGAGGTAAAAATGTAGAAAATATCCCGATAAATAAAAAAGTCCGCGCAAGCGGACTCTAGATATTGGATAAGGTTAAGTTGTCACCAAGAGAGCCTACAAGATGTTAGACTTGTTTGTATTTTCACGAATTAATTTAAGAAAATCAAGTGGTTTTATCTAAGAGTTAGGACATAATTTCTATATTTATGTCTGAGAAAAAGGGGATTTATTGATGATGATTGCTACAGGTGAATGTCTCCCGTTGCTTGAAAAGGTGGGAAATCTGGGAAATTGCGGACATAACTCAGATTGTTTTGTCTAGGATTTTCTCATATTAATCAATTTGGACTTTTTCAGAAGCTTTGTATTTAGGTGAGCGTTGCTACCGCATAGCGTGTATCATAAACCAGAAAGATAATTTCGACTGGGTTAATTTTTATCAAATATATATTTTGGGGGTACTAGTAGTCTGTCAAGAACTAATTGACGGGTAAAGGCAAGTAGGGGGAGAAGAGGGGTAGGGGGAGTAGGGGAGGGAAAACAGAAGTTTTTTCCTATCATTACCCGTCAAAATAAATTTAACAGACTACTAGTACCATTTAGCAATCTTCTCCTGCTTAACTAGATCATTATTAGCAATAACCCCAAAGCCACTAAAGAAAAACCACTTAGAAAAGCTGTTATATCTTATAAATGAATACAATGTTTATTGCTGCAAAAACTAAATTTGATTATTTTCTAAACTGGCAACAAAAATCACGAAGATTCTTACCTTTTTTACTTGGCATCATCTTTACTTTGGTGGTGAGTAGTCAAAGTTTTAGTGCAGTTCCCAAATCCACAGAAATTCTTTGGGATACTTACGGCATCCCACATATATACGGTAATAGCCATCAGAGTGCTTTTAAAGCATTTGGTTGGGCGCAAATGCAAAGTCATGCCAATTTACTTTTACGTCTTTATGGACAAGCACGAGGAAGGGCGGCTGAATATTGGGGAGAGAAGTATTTAGAGTCAGATAAGTGGGTACTGACAATGGGTGTACCCAAACGTGCTAGTTCTTGGTATAAATCGCAAAGTTCTGGGTTTCGCAGTAATCTAGATGCCTTTGCGGCTGGGATTAATGCTTATGCTAAAGAACATCCTGATTTAATTGACAAGCAAGTAAAAATGGTGCTACCTGTTACACCGCAGGATGTACTCAGTCACCTGCAAAGGGTACTGTTATTTACGTTTGTTGTTAATTCGGACAGTGTGGCAGATATTAATGATACAGAGTATGCGCCTGGTTCTAATGGTTGGGCGATCGCACCAAAACGTTCTGCTGATGGTAAAGCAATGTTATTAGCAAATCCCCATACCCCTTGGGGAAATTTATTTTTATGGTACGAAGCCCAAATTACTGCACCAGGAATTGATGCTTACGGGTCAACATTAGTAGGTATTCCCGTATTAGCGATCGCCTTCAATGATAATTTAGGTTGGACTCATACTGTTAACACCCATGATGGTTGGGATGCCTACGAACTAAAATTGCAAAAAGATGGTTATCTTTTCGATAACAAAGTTCTCCCTTTTCAAACAACAACATCTTTACTAAAAGTCAAACAAAAAAATGGCTCTTTCCAAGAGCAATTATTAATAGTTAAAAACTCTATTCACGGTCCCGTAATTAGCGAAAAAAATGGTAAAGCCGTAGCACTAAGAGTAGTTGGTCAAGATAGTGCTGGCATATTAGAACAGTGGTGGGATATGGCAACTGCGAAAAATCTTTCTGTATTTCAAAAAGTAGTACAACGGTTGCAACTACCTATGTTTACCATCATTTATGCCGACAAAGAAGGACATATTATGCACCTGTTCAACGGTTTAGTTCCCGTACGGAAAGAGGGAGATTTTAAATATTGGCAAAGCATAATTCCTGGGGACACATCCAAAACATTGTGGACTAAATTTCACCCTTATCAAGATTTACCAAAAGTAATTGATCCGCCCAGTGGTTGGTTACAAAATGCTAATGATGCACCTTGGACAACTACTTTTCCCACTGCTATTAAAGCAGATAATTATCCAGCTTATATAGCACCACGTGGTCCAATGGATTTTCGCGCTCAGAGTTCTGCTAGGATGTTAGCTGAGGATGAAAGTATTTCCTTTGAGGAAATGATTACCTACAAACATTCCACGCGAATGGAATTAGCAGACAGAATTCTTGATGATTTAATTCCGGTTGCACAACAAGGAAATGAATTAGCAAAACAAGCGGCTGAGGTTCTAAAAAAATGGGATAGACAAGCAAATGCTAATAGTAAAGGTGCGGTTTTATTTGCAGCTTGGGCAGATAAACTAGATTTTGATACAGCCTTCAGTCAACCTTGGAATGAAACCCAACCACGCACAACTCCCAATGGTTTAGCTAACCCAAAAGCGGCTGTAAAACTATTAGAAAAAGTTGCACAGGAAATAAAAAAAACCTACGGTAGTTTAGATGTTAGTTGGGGAGAAGTTTTTCGTCTGAGAGTTGGTAATTTAGACTTACCAGCTAATGGTGCTGAGGGATATTTAGGAACATTTCGAGTTGTTAATTTTGCCCCAGCGGAGGGACGTTTTCAAGCTGTGGGTGGTGATTCTTTTGTCGCAGCAGTGGAATTTTCTCAACCAGTCCGCGCAATGGCACTAAATAGTTATGGAAACGCAACTCAACCAGGTTCATCTCATATTAGTGATCAATTGCCATTATTTGCTGAAAAAAAGTTGCGTCCTGTGTGGCGAACAAAACCGGAAATTAATGCTCATTTAGAAGGAAGAAAAGTATTTTAATTCTGTAAAGGTTTAGCAATGCTAAACTCTTACAGAAGTCATCAGATTTTGGATTTATGAATTTACCAATTAATGGTTTATTTTTCATTGAGGATATACTAAAAACGGTTGAGACATGGACTTTTGTAAAATCACGAAAACCCAGATTTGTAGGGGTTTAGCAGTGCTAAGCCCCTACCCATAAAATCAATTCAGAGGGAACAGGGAACGGGCAACAGGGAACAGGAAAAACTCATGTTTAAAAACATGAGATTGAAATAATGACACTGTTTTTTCCTGCTACGCATCTTAAAAAACATCTTTTTTTTGACTGAGCTTTAAACTCACCAACTTTAGTTTCTTATCTGTTCCCTATTCCCTGTTCCCTTCTTTTGTAATTAAGCCGTCTTGAGGATAATAATTATTTCTGATGTAGACAAACAAAATTTTATCTATACTTGTTTGAATAAAGCATCTTTCATCTGATGTTTTTGATTAAATAAAGCCAAAAATGCCAATAATACAACCCCCATTGTCGAGATAGCTGTTCCTGATGCTTGGGCAAAAATAATAACAATTTGATAACGAATGGCATCAGATGGACTTGCACCGGCTAAAATCTGACCTGTCATCATTCCTGGTAAACTTACTAATCCCATTACCATCATCGAATTAATAGTAGGAATCATCCCAACTCTCAAGGCTTCTCTGATGGTTTGATGAGCAGCTTCCCAACGAGTTGCACCCAAAGTTAACAGTGCTTCTATTTGTTCTTTACGAATAATTAAATCTTCTGTAAAGCGTTCTAAACTTAGAGAAGTTCCTGTTAAAGAATTACCTAAAATCATGCCTAATAAAGGAATTAAATACTGAGGATCATACCAAGGTTCTACTTGAATAATGCCGCTAACGGTAAAACCTGTAACTAAAAATGAACCACATAATAAAGAAATAAAATTATTCCAGTAAATACCATTAAACCGCCGACGAGTCCGATTAGCACTCGATATCACCGCCATAATTGTCATAGCAAAAGCTACACAGATTATTAATACTGGATTCTGTAAAGTGAATACCCATTGTAGTATATATCCAACCATGAATAATTGCACTACCATTCGTAGAGAAGCAATTAATAAGTTTTTTCCTAATCCTAAATTTAAAATCCATGAAAGAGCTATATTAATGATAATAAATAAAGCTGATAATCCTAGTTGAGCGTAACTAATAGCAATATAACTTTTAGTCATTATTTTTGAATTTTTATTTGAATTGTACGATTAGTAATACGTTCTAATTGAGTGGGATCATGACTTGTCCAAAGATATGCTCTTTGGGGATTTTGTTTTTGCCAAGCTGTTACCAAAGCTTCTAAAGAATGGGCTGTTTCTGCATCTAATGAAGCAGTAGGTTCATCGAGTAATAAGATTAGGGGTGAAAGTTGTAAAGCACGTAGAAAAGCCACAATTTGCGCTTCTCCTCCAGAAATTGCACTCACAGGACGGTCTAGAAAATCAAGAGATTTATGTAAAAGTTGTAAATAGTCAATAATTAATTGTTGGTTATAAACTTGATCACGATGGATTGTTAAACGATAAACTTGTTTGAGGTTATCTTCTACAGTTCCTTCCCAAAGTGCAGGACGTTGATGAAGATAGATTACCTGAGAACGATAGCGGGGTATATATTGAGAATCAATAGATTTTCCTTGAAATAATATTTGTCCTGATTGAATAGAATCAAGATGAGCGATCGCTCTTAATAACAAACTCTTCCCAGAACCAGAAGCACCGACTACAGCAACTTGTTCTCCAGGTAATATTTCAAAACTCAAATTACACCAAATCCACTGATTATTAATTTTTCTACCTACTTTTTGGGCAGATAAAATAGAAGTAGCTATTCCCATAATTAGTTTTAATAAAAAAAGAAAATTGTAGAGAGGAAACAATTAACCTCTCTATCAAACTACAAAGATTGTTTGCGTTATTAACTCTTATTAGCAGTTTCCTCCATTTGCTTTCTTAAACTCAAAGGTCGCATATCAGTCCACACTTCCTTAATATATTCTAGACATTCTGATTTCAAACCAGTTTTACCTGCATCCTTCCATCCCAAAGCATTTTCTCTATCAGCAGGCCAGATAGAATATTGTTCTTCATGGTTAACTACAACTTTATAAATTGTGGTGTCTTCTCTATTTTCTCTACTCATTAGTAACTCCAAATTTTCTATTTATTGACAAACTTAGAACCAGCAAAAATAGCAAACTGATTACATTGATCATCAGCTAAATTTCCCTGCCGATCATAAATATTGATATTTGTAAAACCGACGGTTTTTAGCGTATTGATAATTTCTGTTTGAGCATAAGGCTTTACCGAATTAATAATATCTAAACGCTGCCAGATATTTTCTACTAACTCAAAGATAGTGATTTTAAATTGTGCTATTTTCTCCTCTGCATTATAGCTATCACAACAAGCCCAAGCATAATTATCTTGTACATCTCCATCTGTGAGAGAACCATTCCAAGATTTATAACCATCTTCCAAATTTAAGCCAAACAGAAAAACACCATTATCCAACAGTGAATCATACACCCTTATAAAAACCTCCTTGAGTTCTTCAATATTCATAATATGGTTAAGGCTACCACTAGGAGAAATCACCGCATCGAAACTAGATGGTAAATTAAAAGACCTGGCATCATCAATAATAAAAGTAGCATCAGGGGCATTTTTATGAGCATATTTCAACATGGCTTCAGAAATATCAAGACCCGTCACTTGATAATCTTGCTCAATTAAATTTTGAGCGATTTGTCCAGTACCGCAACATAAATCAAGAAGTTTTGCTCTGGGTAAAATATTATATTGCTTTAGTAGCTTTTCAAAAGGAGGTAAATTGTGTTGGCAATATTCTAACCCCCAATATTGATTGTAAATTTTTGCCCAAGAATCATATTTTGAATCAATTTCCACTGTGATCATGAAAGCATCTCCTACTTATTATCAACTTAATTATTGGCAGAATAATCAATTTATGGTAAAAAGCCGCCACCTCTTAATTCTTTTACACTTTCTTTAATTGCCTGAATGACAAAATCTAAATCTTCATCAGTGTGTGCAGTGGATAATAACCCACCACCAGGACGAAGAAACACTCCTTTATAAATAAGATGATAGTAAATCAAATCCTTATTTTCTGATATTACTGATTTAGTAGTATTAGCAGAATTACCAAAAGGAATAGCATTAAAAATTGAGCCACAGTTAGCCATTTTAATTGGTACACCATCCTCTTGGAAATAGGAATTAATTTCTTGAATAAACTCAGAAGAGCGTTGATTTAATTTTTCTTGCAGAGCCGAACCTTGTATTTTCAGATATTGTAAAACTGCCCTAGCTGCTACCATAGATAAAGGATGTTTACAATAAGTACCAGCAAAAAAAGTTGTTGGTATTTGTGGTGAAGAATCATCTCCAAAATTCCACATTCCCCCATCAATTCTATCCATATATTTAGCTTTACCAGCAATTACACCAATGGGCATTCCACCACCTACAATTTTTCCATAGGTGGCAATATCAGCTTGTACACCAAACCATGCTTGCGCTCCACCTGGATGTAAACGAAAACCAGTCAGCATTTCATCGAAAATTAATGCTATTCCTGCATCTTCAGTTAGTTTTCTCAACTGATGTAAAAACTCTTTTGGTTGAATATCTGGACGACTATTTTGTACAGGTTCAACAATGACAGCAGCTAATTCTTGTTGATGCTGTTTAATGATTTCTAAAGATTGAGGATCACCATAGTTTAAAACTAATACATCTGCCAAAATACTGGTTGATACCCCAGGAAACATTGGTACTATTTTTGTAATTTCATCCTGAATTTTTGCTTTAACTAAAGTAGCATCAGAATGACCATGATAAGAGCCAGAAAACATAGCTATTTTATAACGCCCTGTTGTCGCTCGCGCTAGTCGTAAGGCTGTTATTACTGCTTCTGTTCCAGTATTACTAAATGTTACTCGCTCCATTCCTGTAAGTTGAGAAAATAATTCTGCAACTTCACCAGCTAAATCTGATTGTGGTCCAATATGAATACCTTGATCTAATCTTTCGCTAATGGCTTCTTTGATAAATTCAGGATTATAGCCAAATAAATTGACACCAAAACCCATCATTAAATCTACATATTCATTGCCATCAATATCCCACATTCGCGCACCAGAAGCATATTTACCCACGATAGGATAAACAATTTCTTTAATAGGAGAACGAAAGCCTGATGAACCACGAACATCAGCTAAAACATGACGATATGTTTGAGATTGTTGTTTAGATTTTGGTGTTTTCTGGTTATAGCGAGTAATAAAATCATTGAGATATTGCTGTTGATGATTATTGAGACTAAGTTGATCAGACTGTTGTTGTTTTTTCAATTCTTGTGTTTGCATGATTTTGATTTTTTGGTGTTTTTATTGTTAGTTGATAAATCCCTGATTAGCTAAATAAGAAATGTAAGTAGCTAGTAACTTATCATCAATATCTGGACAGATAATAGAAGAATCAGCAAGTCCAGTAATTACATTTTGAGAGTCAAACTGTAAAGTACCTGATTGCTCAGATTTACCGTAGGAAGTTTTAGCTGAGAAAAATGGTACAAGTGGATACAAAGGATGTTCTGGCAAGTCTCCAACAGTATTAATTAATTGCGATCGCCAATCTTGATATGGAACTTGTTTCACTTGATAACCAGAGGAGTGAATTACCCTCAATAAATTATCTGTATGCACAACTTGATTGTTGAATAAATGAAAGGCTTTATCCAAAGATTTCTCCTGTGTTGATAGATAAACTATGGCTTTACTGACATAATCAACAGGCATAATATCTTCCTGAATATCCCGATTAGGGACAGTACCAAGTTGAATACAGCCAATGATTAATTTATATAGCAAGTCATTAATATTAAAAACTCCCGTTTGGCTATGTCCAGAAACACGACCTATTCTATAAATATTAATAGGAATACCTCTATTTCTAGCAGTTGCTAATAGTTTTTCACTTACCCATTTAGTTTGTACATAGCCATTAGTATTTACAGGATGAGTATCACTGTTATCTGCTTCAGTGATTACCTGAACACCAGAAATACTTGATTGAGAAAAAATACTCGTAGTAGAAACAAAATGAACTGGTTTTGTTTTTCCTAAACAAGCTAATCTTAATATTTCTTGTGTGCCTAAAACATTAGCAGATTTTAAAACCGAATAGGGATAAATATGATTTACCCAAGCACCATTATGATAAATGACATCAAGTTGGTTAGCTAAATCTTGAAACTCACTTTTATTAAGTCCTAAATATGGTTGAGATAAATCTCCAATTACAGGAATAATTCTCTGATAAAAACTCTCATTTCCAATTAAATAAGAATCTAGGATTTCCTGTATTTTCTTTTTACCTGCTACTATATCTCTAGCTCTAACTAAACAGTAAATATTAGCTTGAGTTTGTTGTAAAAGTTCCCACAGTAAAAAAGCACCTAAAAACCCAGTAGCACCTGTTAAAAATATAGCTTGAGGTTGTTTTGCAGATTTTTGATAAGTATTTACTGGGTAAATTTGCGGGTCTAAAATAGTTTCCTGATCCCAATCTATTAGATTTTCTGGAATTAATGGATCAATAGATTCGGATTTGATAATTTTATCTAAATAAACTGCCAAATTCGCAATAGTGGCTGATTCAAATAGAAGCCGCAAAGGAAAATCTATTTGCAAAGTTGACCGAATTTTGAGCATTAATTTAGTTGTTAATAAAGAATTTCCTCCTAGTTCAAAGAAATTATCATTAATCCCCACTTTTTCCACTTTCAGAATTTCAGACCAAATTTGCGCTAATGTTAATTCTGTCTGAGTCTGAGGTGCAATAAAAGCTGTTTGTAGTTCTTGATATTCAGGCTTAGGTAAAGCACGACGATCAATTTTACCGTTAGGTGTCAGGGGAAAAGATTTCAGAATCACAAAAGCAGAAGGTATCATGTAGTTGGGTAACTGCTGTTTTAAAAATTCTTGGAATGTGGTGGAATTGATATGATTAAAATCTCCCAATTCTGGCACAATATAAGCAACTAATTTTTGTTGTTTTGGGTGATCTTCTCTCACTATCACAACGGATTCTTTTACCATAGAGTGTTTACTAAGTATGGCTTCAATTTCACCCAATTCAATTCGGAAACCTCTTAATTTAACTTGGTTATCAGTTCTACCAATCAATTCAATATTTCCATCTTGAAGCCAGCGTCCTAAATCACCTGTTTTATATAAAAAACTTCCTGTTTCTTCACAAAAACCATTCGGTATAAATTTACTAGCTGTTAATTCTGGTTTATGTAAATAACCCCGTGCTAAACCAGCGCCACCAATATAGATTTCACCGGGAATACCTACAGGTAAAAGTTGTAAATATTGGTCTAAAATATAAATTTGGGTATTAGCAAAAGGTTTTCCTATCGGTACTAATTGATCTTTAGATAATTGAGATAAATTAGTTGTATCTGTTTCAAAATAGGTACTGTCAATAGTTGCTTCTGTTAAGCCAAAAGAATTAATTAATCTAATTTTATCACCGCAATATTGACGGAATTTATCATATTCTTGAATATACCAACTATCAGAACCACAAATTAGTAATTTTAGAAAATCAAGACGTTTTTGAGTTTGTTCTAAATATTGAATTAAGTTTCTTAATACTCCCGGAACAAATTCTGCACAGTCTACTTTTTCCCGCAGCATCAGTTGATAAAGTTTTTCGGGTTCTAGTAGTAGTTCACGAGGAGAAATTACTAATTTAGCACCAGAACAAAGAGCGCGAACTAAGTCACCTGAGAAAACATCAAAAGAAAAACTAGCCATTTGTAAATGTGCGGTAATGGCTGTTAATTTATAAGCTTCTTCCCAAGCAAAATAAGTATTTATTAAATTGCGATGTTCAATCATTACTCCTTTGGATTTACCTGTAGAACCAGAGGTATAAATCACATAAGCAAGATGATTTATATTGACTTGATTTAGAGGATTTTCTAGGGATTCTTTAGTAATTTTTTGCCATTCAGAATCAATACAAATAGTTTGTCTATTCTCATCTGGTAAAACTGCTAATAGTTGTTTTTGAGTGAGAATAATTGATACTTGAGCATCTGTTAACATATATGTTAACCGCTCTTGAGGATATGCCGGATCAATTGGTAAATATGCTCCACCTGCTTTGAGAATTCCCAGCACTGCTACAACTAATTCTAAAGAACGTTCTAAACAAATTCCTACTAAAACCTCTGGTTTAACTCCTTGCTTTTGTAAGTAGTTTGCTAGTTGGTTAGCACGTTGGTTAAGTTCTTGATAAGTTAGTTGTTTTTCTTCAAAAACTGCTGCTACTGCGTCAGAATTTTTAATTACTTGTGCTTCAAATAATTGATGAATACACTGTTGAGGAATAGAAATTTGATCAGTATTTCCTGCCATGAAAATTTGCTGCTGTTCTGATGTTGTTAATAGAGGTAATTCAGAAATATTTTGTTGAGGATAAAGCACAATCCCCGCTAATAATGTTTGGAAATGTGCCAACATTCGGGTAATTCTGTCATCATCAAATAAATCAGTATTATATTCTAATGAACCTCTTAATCCTATGTCTGTTTCTACCATTGAGAGAGTTAAATCAAAATTGGCAGTTTTTCTTTCTACTTGTAAAGGTTTGATGGTTAAATCTGGTAAATGTAAAACTTCTGTGGGTGCATTTTGCAGAATAAACATGACCTGAAATAGAGAACTATGACTTAAATTTCTTTCCGGTTGTAGTTCTTCTACTAATTGTTCAAATGGTAAATCCTGATGATTATAAGCTGCTAAGGTTGTTTTTTTGACTTGGGTTAAAAGTTGGTGAAAAGTAGGATTTCCTTCTAAGTTACTTCTGAGAACTAGAGTATTAACAAAAAATCCAATTAATCCTTCTATTTCCGAACGGTTACGATTAGCAATAGGAGTACCTACTAAAATATCTTCCTGTTGAGTATAGCGATATAATAATACTTTAAATGCTGCAAGTAAGATCATAAATAAAGTAACTTCTTCCTGCTGGGAAAGGTGTTTTAATGCTGCTGTTAAGGATAGAGAAAGGGTAAAAGATTGGCTTGTACCTCTATCAGTTTGAATTGCTGGACGTGGACGATCTGTTGGTAATTCTAATATGAGTAAATTACCACTTAACTGTTGTTTCCAATAATTTAATTGAGTTTGTAAAATGTCTCTTTGTAAATATTGACGTTGCCAAACTGCAAAATCTACATATTGAATAGGTAATTCAGGTAAATTGCATTTTTGGTTACTATCAAAAGCTTTATAAAAACTTGTTAATTCCCGGATAAGTATTCCTGTAGACCAACCATCAGAAATGATGTGGTGCATGGTGAATAATATGACATGATTTGTTTCACTAAGACGTAATAAACTAACCCGCAGAAGTAAATCTTTTTCTAGATCAAAGGGTTTTTCTGCTTCGAGTTTGGCTAAACGGATAGCTTCTATTTCTCTTATGTTTTCAGAAATATTTTCTAAGACAATTATTGGTATTTGTAGGTTTGTTTCTGCCCGAATTACCTGGACTGGTTCACTATTTATAACTTGAAAGTTAGTGCGTAATATGTGATGACGATGCACTATTTGATTAATGCTATTTTCTAAGGCTAATACATTCAGCCTTCCTGCTAATTGGATAGCAGCAGGAATATTATAAGCACTGCTTTCTGGTTCTAATTGACTAAAGAACCATAGCCGTTGTTGGGCAAAAGATAAAGGAAATGTCTGAGTATCTCGACTTTGAGGTTCAATTTTAGCAGGTGCAGTTTTTCCTTTTTGTTGATTAAGTTTTTGCAGCAGTAGTTGACGTTTTTCGGGAGGAAGTTCTGCAATTTTTTGTAGTAGGTTACTCATATAATTTTTAACCTTAGTTAATTAATTGGATATCTGCGTTAGATAATTCTTCTAATTCTGCAAGCGATCGCGCTAAAATGTCTTCATCTATATCTTGGGCTAATTTTTCGGTGACAATCACGGCTAAATTAGCTACATTGGGATAATTAAAAACATCCTGTATCACTAATTCCACACCAATATCATCACGCATTTTTGATATCAACTGTGTCACTAGCAAAGAATGTCCACCTAAGCTAAAAAAGTTATTGTATATACCTACTTTTTCTATTTTCAGCACTTCTGCCCAGATATTGGCTAACTGTTCTTCAAGAGAATTACGGGGAGCAATAAAAGATTCTTTCACCTCTGCATTTAGCTGATCTGGTGCAGGAAGTATCTTTTTATTTACTTTGCCATTGCTTGTTAAAGGTAAGGTTTCTAAAGGTATAAAAGCTGTAGGTATCA
This sequence comes from Dolichospermum sp. UHCC 0259, assembly GCF_009711935.1. GTDB lineage: Bacteria > Cyanobacteriota > Cyanobacteriia > Cyanobacteriales > Nostocaceae > Dolichospermum. The sequence goes on from NZ_VIKX01000122.1 coordinate 20,347, forward strand.
TGTATTCTGGAAGTTTTTCTTGCAAGAAACTCCGCAAATTAGAAATAGATAAAGAAGACTCTGGTTTAACAACCAAATAAGCAACTAAACGTTGATCTCCTGCTACATCTTCTCTTACCATTACCACTACATCTTGAACAGTGGGATGTGAGGAAAGTAAAGATTCAATTTCTCCTAATTCGATGCGAAAACCTCTCAATTTAACTTGATCATCCAAGCGTCCCAAAAATTCTAAATTCCCATCAATTCGGAAACGTACTTGATCACCAGTTTTATATAAACGCGCTCCCATTTCATTACTAAAAGGATGGGGAATAAACTTTTGGGCTGTTAATTCTGGTTGCTTGAGATAACCCCGCGCTAGTCCCGCACCACCAATATATAATTCACCTATTACCCCTTTTGGTACTGGTTGTAAATATTGATCTAAAACATAAAGTTCGGTATTAGCAATGGGATAACCAATAGGAATAGAACCTAAATAACTATCTTGTTGTGATATTTGATAAATGCAGCAGCCAACAACGGTTTCTGTTGGTCTATATTCATTAATTAAAATTGTTTCTGGGGCAAATTTTCGCCAAAAATTAATATGTTGTGTGGTTAGATTTTCACCACCAATAATGAAAGCATTAGTCCGATTTGCTACTTCTTGACTTGATAATTGTTGACTGAGTAATTCTAAATGAGCAGGAGTGATTTTGACTAAGCTTAAATTATTTCTTTGAATGAGAGTTTGCGCTAGATTTTCTATGCTTTGATTTTCTGGTAATAATTCCACTTGACTACCTACCACCAAAGGAGAAAATAAACTGGTAATAGTTAAGTCAAATCCTAAAGAAGAATGTACCAAAGTTCCTGAACCTTGCTCAACTTTATATGCCTTTGTACACCAATGCAAATAATTAACTAAACCCAAATGAGAAATTAACGTTCCCTTGGGTTTACCAGTAGAACCAGAAGTATAAATTACATAAGCAAGGTTATGACTATTTGTGTTATGAATTGGGTTGTTTTGGGGTTGTTTGTTGATGATAGACCAATCATTATCTAAACAAATAGTTGTAATATTATTTGTCTGTAAATCTGCTGCTAAACTGGCTTGAGTTAGCAATAATAGTATTTGTGTATCTGCCAAAATAAACGCTTTTCTTTCTGGGGGATAATTGGGATCAATGGGTACATAAGCTGCACCAGCTTTGAGAATGCCCAAAACAGCAATCACCATTAAAGGAGAACGTTCTATACATATTCCGATGAGGGTTTCTGTCCCTACTCCTAAACTTTGTAAATAATACGCTAGTTGATTAGCACTGTTATTTAATTCTTGATAGGTGAGTTTTTGATTTTCATAAACAATTGCAATATTATCTGGTGTCTGCTGACATTGAACTGTAAACCAATCATGAATACACTTGTATGGCAATTCTGGTGTTTTGGTATGATTAAAATTAATTAAAAGCTGCTGTTTTTGTGATTCTGAAAGAAGATTGAGACGGGAAATATTTAGTTGAGGATTTTCAACTACACTCGCTAATAAAGTGGCAAATTGATCAGCAATATTTTCTATATTAGCTTTTGTAAATAAGCTACTATCATAGTGAAATTCAACTTTTAGCTGTTCATTAAATCCACCAAAACCAGCAAGTTTAACTTCAAAGGGTTCTAAATAAACATATTGTTGATACAGTGACAGTGATATTTCCCCAGATATATATTTTTCTGGTGTTTCTATAAACTCAAAACAAAACGGGAAGAATGGTTTTTCAATTACTTGACTCTGGTTATTCACAGCAGTTTCCCAAGTAAAACTTTCCTGGTAATCTGACATTTCGCTAGTAATTTCTTTAACTAGATTTAATACACTATAAAAGCGTTTTTCATCTTCTAGATGACAAGCTACAGGTAAATATTTAGCAAACAAACCTAAGCTAGATTTTAATTCATCATAATTGCGTCCATCAAAGTAAGTACCAATAATTAAATCAGAATTACCAGTTAAACGCCATAGGAGAATTAACCAACAAGTTAATAAGAATACAGACGTTGAAGTTTGATAAATATTAGCAATTTCTTTTATTTGTATAGCTAATTCTTGATCAATTGGTAAGTTGATTAATTGCGGTTGAAATTTCGCTGTTTCATCTGGGTGCTTTTCATGAATAATTTGGCAATTTCTATTTATAGAAATATCTATTTTTTGCCAATACTTTCTTCCTAAATTTGTTTCTTCTGCTGCTAATAACTCATTAAACCATGCTGCAATATCAGCATATTGTAAAGGTTCATCTACAAGATCATCACCTTCTAAAATGGCAGTATAGCAACTACTTATTTCTGCGACTAAATTATTTAAAGTCTTGGTATCGGCACATAATGACGGTAAACTCAGGAATAAAATATATTGATTATTGTCAGTTTTGATTAATTTGGTAGAAAATAAGTAGCCTAATTCTAAGTCCCAATGCTGATTTTTTGCTTCAATTAATAACTCGTCTATTACTTGCTCTAAATTGTGATTATTTCGGAATTCATCCTCTGTAAATAAGAAAGCATTGCTACTATCTATCACCTGACTAGGAATTTTAATTCCTTGGAGACTATAAAAGTAAGTACGGAGTATTTCATTTCTGTCTACAACTTTTTGTAGGGCTTGTTTAAATACATCAATTTGTAAATTTCCTTCAATGATAACTGCACCTAAAGCCCGATAAACAGAACTGTCTTGCTGTAATTTCCACAAATGTTGTTGCTGTGGTGAAAGTTGAAATCCTTGAATTTGACTGAGCATTTTTTAACTATCCTTAATATCTAATTCGTGTATAATTTGTCATTTCGCCCATTGCTACTAATAATTTTCTTTCACCAGTAAAGGCATTTCTAGCGTGCGCTGCTAAAATATTATCTAGTAGTAAAACATCTCCTTTTTCCCAAGGAAAAGCTACTTCTAATTGCTGATAAACACCACAAATTTCTTCCATTATTGAATCTTCAATGGGAGTACCATCACCGTAGTAACAATTTCTGGGTAAATCTTCTGGTTTAAAAGATGCAAATAGTGTTTCTTTAGTTATCGGATCTAAACAAGCAGGATGCCAATGTTGAGCTTGATTAAACCAAGATAATTCTCCGGTTTGAGGATGTTTAATTACAGCCGGACAAATAGAAAGAGTCCGCAAACGATTTTCTGATTTCCATGCAAATTTGATGGCATTTTGGGAGAATTTTTTTTCAACTTCTGCCTGATTTTGGGTTTGAAATACTGTTTGCCAATTTAACCCTAATCCATCACCATAATTGCGAACATACATCACTTGTTTCTCAATAAATATATCACGGATTTTGGAATCTATTAATTGAAAAATTTGACGACTATCAACAATTGGTGTTTCTCCTCCCTGTTGTGCTGGTTGAAGACAACCAAAGATAATTTTTAAGGGAAATTGATGATTAAAAGAGTTTTCGTTATGCCATAACAGTTTTCTATCAGCCGGATAAAATACTGGGGTGTAAACTTTTCCGCTGACTGTTTCGCGGGGATGTTCACCATTTTCGTGAAACAGTTCTTGACAAATAGCTAAACCAAATTTTTCAAATATAGCTGGTGTATCAATATTGAATCCTCGAAAAAGGATAGCACCATATTTGAGTAGTTGTTTATGAATAAAATCCTGATTGAAAATTAACCAATCTGGTAAATCAATGTGATCAACTATGGGTTTAATCACTAAAGGTAGACTTCCACTATGGTTAAAAGTTTCCTTTGTAATTAATGCTTGTGTTTGTAAGTTGACAGTTTTTCTTCTGAGATTGTTGATTTCTAATTTCTTCATATTCTTATCTAGGATGTATGATTAATAGTTTTCCGCTTGATGGTTTTAATTTTTTGTTGAGTATCTTGTTTATGCTTGATTTTGGCAAGATTTTTTTGTTTTTTGTCTACTGCTGCGATCGCACCTACTAATTCTTGTAATCTAGTAGTAGAATTATTTACGACTTGATTTAGAAATATTACCCAAAATTCAAGCATTTGGGTAATGGTTACAGATGTAAATATATCTGTGTTGTATTCTAAATTAGCAATAATACCTTGTGATGTTTCTGTTAACCTCAAAATTAAATCAAGCTGAGTTGAGCTTTTAGGTATTTGGATCGAACTGATTGTTAACCCAGGAAGTTCTAATGTTGGTGTTTGTGTATTATCGAAAATGAATTTGGCTTGGAATAAGGGTGACAGATTTAGATTACGTTCTGGATTGAGAGTATTTACTAAAACATCGAAAGGTAAATCTTGATGGGAATATGCACCTAAAGTCACATCTCTTACTCTTTGTAATAATTCTGAAAATGTTGGATTATCACTAACAGAAGTTCGTAATACTAATTGATTTACAAAAAATCCAATTAACCCTTCAGTTTCAGATACATTTCTATTGGCAACATCAGTACCAACTACAATATCTTCTTGACCACTGTAGTAGTGCAGTACAGCTTTAAAAGCTGCTAATAGGGTCATAAAAATAGTAGTTCCTTCTCGCAGACTCAGACTTTTAATAGCTGCAATTAATGTTAGATTGAGTGTTAAAGTTTGTTTTGCACCCCGATAAATAGCAATATTAGGTCGAGGATAATCTGTGGGTAATTTGAGGATTGGTAAGTTTTTTAGTTGCTGTTTCCAATAAATTAATTGATTTTCTAATAACTCTTCTTTGAAACACTGATTTTGCCAAATCGCAAAGTCCGCATATTGAATTGATAGCTCTGGAAGTGGAGAAGGTTTACCCAAACAGAAAGCTTTATACAATTCTACTAATTCTTTAATTAAAACTCCTGTAGACCAACCATCAGAGATAATGTGGTGCATAGTCAAAAGCAGTATATAATCTGCTTCAGTTAACCGGATAAGGGTAACTCTTACCAATGATTCTTTATCTAAAGAAAAAGGCTTTACAGCTTCTTGTTGAGCTAATTTATTGGCTGTATGCTCCCGTTCATTATCTGCTAATTCGCTGATGTCTATGATACTTATTTTTAAAGTTAGAGATGGAGCAATAACTTGAATTGGTTCTCCATTAACTACAGTAAAGTTAGTACGAAGAATTTCATGCCGGCGAACAATTTCATTAAGACTTTGTTCTAAGACTGAAATATTTAGTAAGCCAACAATATGCACAGCATCAAAAATGTTGAAGGCAGTGCTATTAAGCTGTAATTGATCTAGATACCACAATCTTTGTTGAGAAAAAGACAGAGGTATCTTTTCTGATCTAGAAGCAGGTTTAATCGTTGGTAAGTTCAGTTGTAACTCTGCTTTTGTAGCTTTTTCGATTTCTTTAGCTAATTCTGATACTGTTGGTGATTCAAATAAACAACGCAGAGGTAATTCTATTTGGAAAGCTTTGCGAATTTGAGAAATAACACGAGTTGCTAACAGAGAATGACCACCTAATTCAAAGAAGTTGTTATCATTCCCTACTTGTTTGATATCTAAAATATCAGCCCAAATACCAGCGAGGATTTCTTGAACTGGGGTCAAAGTTAGGGAAGTATTTGCTTCTGACTGCTGTATTCTATCAGGTGCAGGTAAGCCACGACGGTTGATTTTGCCATTGGGTGTGAGAGGAATTTTTTCTAACACTACAAAGGCAGAAGGTATCATGTAATCTGGTAATTTCGATTTTAAGAAGTTACGTAATTCTAAGACAGAGATTTCTGTACAATGAGGAACGATATAAGCAACTAGGCGTTTGTCATCTTGCCTGTTTTCTCTGACTATCACTACAGTTTCTCTAATTTCTGGGTGTTGATTAATTGCTGCTTCAATTTCCCCAATTTCGATCCGGAAACCACGCACTTTAACTTGATGATCTGCACGTCCAAGAAACTCTATATTCCAGTTCGCTAGGTAACGAGCTAAATCACCAGTTTTGTAAAGACGCGCACCTAGTTCATTACTAAAAAAGTCAGGAATAAACTTTTGTGCCGTTAATTCTGCACTGTTTAAATAACCTCTACCTACTCCCACTCCGCCTATATAAAGTTCTCCTACTACTCCTATGGGAACAGGATTTAAATATTTATCTAGCAGGTATATGTGAGTGTTGGCAATGGGACAACCAATAGGTATTGTAGTTGTTAATATGCTATCTTTCTCGCATTTCCAAAATGTGACATCTACAGCCGCTTCTGTTGGCCCATATAAATTATGTAATTCAGCATCCAAATGTTTGAAAAAACGGTTTTTCAGTTCAATTGATAATGCTTCACCACTACAAATCACCCGTTTGATACAGTTACATTCCTCAACGCCTGATTGTTCCAGAAATACTTGAAGCATTGATGGTACAAAATGTACAGTGGTAATTTGTTTCTGTGTAATTATATTGACTAAATAATTGCTGTCTTTATGTCCATCTGGTTGAGCTATTACTAAACGCGCACCAGTCAACAAGGGTAAGAAAAATTCCCAAACTGATACATCGAAACTGAAGGGGGTTTTCTGCAAAACTCTGTCTGCTGCTGTTAATTTGCAATAGTCTTGCATCCACAGCAAGCGGTTAGAGATTGCTCGATGTCTATTCATTGCTCCCTTTGGTTTACCGGTAGAACCAGAGGTATAGATGACATAAGCTAAATTTTCCGGTGTAAGATGGCAAACAGGGTTTTCTATACTTTCATAGCTTATAGCTTGGCTGTTGCTATCCAAACAAAATACTCTAGCTTGGTGATTAGGTAAACTCTCAACTAAGTTTTGCTGGATTAATAACACTGAAACTTGAGAGTTTTCTAACATGAAAGCTAATCTTTCTTGGGGATAGCTGGGGTCTAGGGGTACATAAGCACCACCAGCTTTGAGAATTGCCAATAGTCCAATCACCATTTCTAGCGATCGCTCTACACAAATCCCTACCAATATCTCTGGACTTACTCCCAGTTTTTGCAGGTAATGCGCAAGTTGATTGGCTCTTTCATTAAGTTGTCGATAGGTTAAAGATTCATTCTCAAATACTACTGCTATAGCATCGGGGGTTTTCTCTACCTGAGCTTCAAATAGTTGATGAATACATTTGTCTTGAGGATATTCAAATTGGGTATGATTCCATTCTAGAAATTGCTTTTGTTCAGTTTTAGTTAATAGAGCTAATTCCTCAATTATTTGCTCTGGATTAGTAATAATACTCTCCAGTAAAGTTTGGAAATGACCCTGCATTCTCTTGATAGTAGAAACATCAAAGAGATCGGTATTGTATTGCAAGTTGCCTATTAATCCTTGTTCAGTTTCTACCATTGATAAACACAAATCAAACTTAACTGTGTGATTGTGGAACTCTAAACTTTCCCAAGTTAAATTCGGTATTTCTAATGTTTTATTTGGTGTATTTTGTAGTTGAAACATCACCTGAAATAAGGCTGTGTGGCTAAAGTTACGTTCTGGTTGGAGTTTTTCGACTATTTTCTCAAAAGGTAAATCTTGATGGGCATAAGCTTCTAAAGCTACTTGTCGAACTTGTCGCAACAGTTGCCGAAAGCTCGGTTTATTACTCAGGTCAGTTCGTAAGACTAAAGTATTAACAAAAAAGCCAATTAGCGTTTCTAATTCTTCTCGGTTACGACCTGCTATAGTTGTGCCAACCAAAATATCTGTTTGTTGGGTATAACGATAAAGTAAAACTTTAAAAGCAGTAAGTAAAGTAATAAATAAAGTAGCTTCTTCCTGTTGTGAAAGTGTTTTGAGAGCCTGGGTTAATTCTGGTGATAAACTAAAAGATAGTTGAGAACCCCGATTACTCATTACGGGTGGTCTAGGATAGTCAGTAGGTAGTTCTATGACAGCAGGTGCATCTGCTAGTTGTTTTTCCCAATAGGATCTTTGCTTTTCTAAAACTTCTCCTGTGAGGTAGTTTTTTTGCCAAATAGCATAGTCTACATATTGGATTGGTAGTTCTTTGAGGGGTGAAATTTGACCGTTAGAGAAAGCTTGGTAAAGAGTGGTGAGTTCTTGTAGTAAGATTGCAAATGACCAGCGATCGCAGATAATATGGTGCATGGTTAGCAGTAATACATACTCTGTTTCGCTTAATTGCAGTAGTTTAACTCGGATGAGTGGATTTTCACTTAAATCAAATAGTTGCGAAGCTTCCTCAATAGCTAGGCGTTTAACTTCGATTGTTTGTTCTGGAGGCGTTAGTAACTCAAGGCTAACTATAGGTAAATTTAAGTTAAAGTGAGGGAAAATAATGGGGATTGCTTTTCCTTCTACTGTAGTAAATATAGTTCTGAGAGATTCATGTCGGCGGACTATTTCATTCAGACTTTTTTCTAATACAAATACATCCAGAATACCCCGTAAGCATAAAGCTGTTGGCTCATTATATAGAGGCTGATTTGGATCTAACTGTTCTAGAAACCATAGTCTTTCTTGGGCAAAAGATAAAGGAATTGAATCTGAATGTTGACGACAAGGTATAGTATTATTCTGCAATTTACCTTGCATTAATTTTGCTAATAAAGCTTTTTTAGCTGTTGATAAATTAGCTTTTTTTTGTAATAGTAAATCAGATTCAGACATATTGCCACTCTCAGCTATTCAAAAGATTTGATTGATATCTACAATTTAGGCTTAGTTTTATTACTTACAGGACTTACGCAACTGGCACATTGGTAGGGTGCGTCAGATATTAACAATCCGTTTATTTGCAGAATTTATGCAGTCTGACGCACCCTACAACTAAACGCCCAAAAGACGTTGTGCTTCTTCTTCCGATAAATCTGCAATTTTTTCTAAAATTAGGTGTTCTACTATCTCAGCTAGATTGGCAATTGTAGAACTTTCAGAAAATAAACTACTCAGAGGAATTTCTATTAAAAATGTTTTTCTTACTTGAGAAATTACCTGAGTCGCTAATAGAGAATGTCCACCTAATTCAAAGAAATTATCATATATACCCACCTTGTCTAAACCCAAAGTCTGTTGCCATAATTCCGTAATACTTTGTTCTATAATGCTGCGAGGAGCAACATAAGGATTATGGAGATGAGGACGGGGATGGAGTTGTTGAGAAAACTTTATTTGGCTAACTTGTTGCTCTAGATTATTTAACTCTGTTGCCAAATTTATATTAGCATAACTTCGTTGAATTTGTTCCTCAATATTTTGTTTGCTTACTACTACTTGAGATAAGCGACCATGTAAAATTCTGCTAAAAACTTCTATCCCATTTTGGGGTGATATAGCTTTATTTAGATGCTGTGCGCGGCGGTTTTTTAGTTCCTCTGGGATAGCTGTATTTACTAACATTCCTACTTCTTGCCAACCACACCAATTTATAGTGATAGTTAGGGGTTTTTGTTGAAAATACTTGCTTTGGGCAAATCCATCTAAGAAAGCATTAGCAGCACAATAATCTACTTGTCCCAAACCACCAAGAATTGATGTTAAGGATGAGCAAAGAACAAAGAAATCTAACTTTTTATTACAGAAAACAGTATCAATTACTAAAGTTCCTTGGACTTTTGGTGCTAGTACATTTTGGGCTGTTTCCGGTGTTTTCAGTTGAATAATCCCACCACCAGCTACACCTGCGGTGTGAATTACACCGTTAATTTCACCAAATTGTGCTAATACTTGATTTTTAACAGATTGCATTTGTTCTAGGTTGGTAACATCAGCAGTTAAAACTAGGACTTCAGCACCAATATTTTCTAAATTTTGTAACTTTTTGATGTTTTGAATAACAGGATTTTGGTGATCATGGTTTATTAGCCATTCTTCCCATTTATCACGTTTGGGAAATTGAGAACGCCCGATTAACACTAACTTTGCTTTTACTGTTTGGGCTAAATATTCTCCTAGTGTTAAACCAATACCTCCCAGACCTCCAGTAATAACATATACTCCCCCTTGTCTTAGTGGCGAATTTTCTAAACTGGCTGTTTCTAACTGAGTTTTTTCAAAAGTTTGTATCCAGCGATGTTGCCCCCGATAAGCAATAATTAATTCTTGAGAATTAGATATTAGTTCAGTTAAAACTTTCTCTATCAGTTGTTGTTTTTTGAGTTCCTGCTGAGGAATTATTATATCAATATTCCGGCAGGTAATATTAGTAAACTCCTGACTAATTACCTTACACGCACCCAACACAGTTGTTTTTTCAGGAGATAAATTTTCTTCTCCAGTCACATTATGCAGATTATTAGTAATAACCATAATTTGCACTTGATCATTAATAGGCTGCTGTCCTAATGCTTGAGCAAGAAAAAGTAAACTCCAAAAACCAAAATCAATTTCTGATAAAGATTGATTATTTGGAGTTATTCCCCAGCAATGAAATATGATTTGTGGGATTTTATTACTCAAGCACAAATCTTGAATTAAAGCATCATAATCAGATTTAGTTTGAGGATGAATACTATAAACACCATCCCTGAGTTTAGTAAATTTGTCTCCCGCTTGTACAATAATTACATCTTGTCCTTGTTGTTGTAATTCTTGAACAAGTTCTGTACCTATTCTTAAACCATCAATAAATACTAAACAACATTGTTTTTCCGGCATCATCTGTTTATTAACAGATGTTTTTAGAGGTATTGTTTGTTTCCAAACAGGAACGTAAAACCAATCATTGATATCTTGAGAAATCAGGTCTACTTTTGTTTGTGGTTCTATCCAAAATCTTTGTCGTTCAAAAGGATATGTGGGTAAAGGAACGCGGTAACGAGGCTGGGAATTATAAAATTCTGACCAGTTAATCTCAATTCCAGCTTGCCAAAGTTGACCAAGGGTGTTGAATAAAAAAGCTACATCTGATTGTTGTTCTTGAGGATGGCGTAGAGAAGATAATATAGTTTGTGATCCTTCTAGCTGTTTCACTAAGTTACTTAATACCTTACCTGGACCAACTTCTAAGAAAATTTGCTCTGGTTTGTTCCCTAATTCAGTCATACCCTCATAAAAACGTACTGTTTGCCGCAAATGCTGTCCCCAGTAGTGAGAATCAGTTGCTTGGGCGGTTGTAATCCAAGTACCTGTAACATTAGAAATAAAGGGAATTTGGGGAGATTGTAAGTTAATTTTGCTTAAATACTCTTGAAATTCCTCAATGATGGGATTCATCATTTGGGAATGAAAGGCGTGGGAATTGTGCAAATTACGGCACTCTACACCTTTATCTACAAGTTGTTGATGTAGTGCTTCTATTGCTGTATGAGTTCCTGAAACCACGCATAAACTAGGGGCATTATTGGCAGCTAAAGATAAATTTTCATTCAGTAAAGGTTTAATTTCTGCTGCTGACAGGAAAACAGCCAACATTGCGCCTGATGGTAGTTGCTGCATCAATTTTCCCCGCATAGCCACCAGTGCTAAAGCATCTTCGAGGGTGAAAACATCAGCCAGACAAGCAGCCACATATTCCCCAATACTGTGACCAATCATTGCTTGTGGGTTGACTCCCCAGGTGATCCATAATTTAGCTAGTGCATATTCAATGACAAATAGCGCAGGTTGGGTAATAGCAGTTTGGGTTAATTGCTGTGTTGCTTCGGAAGTTGCTGTGGTGGGATAGAGGATTGGGCGTAAATCTAATCCTAAATGGGGTTTGAGTAGTTGGCAGCAATTATCCACCTGTTCCCTGAAAATGGCTTCTGTTTCGTACAGTTCTCGACCCATGTTTACATATTGAGAACCCTGACCAGGAAACATAAATATAATTGCAGGATGTTCGGCTTGAGAAGATGGGGTGTTGTGAGTTTCTAAAACTTGAATTGCATCTTCAATATTTTCACAGATTGCTATGTGGCGATGTTCAAAACTCCGACGACCCACGCTCAGGGTATACGCAACATCAGCCAAATTAACATCAGGATGCTGCTTGAGATGTTGGGCTAAATTATGGGTAGCAGTTTCTAATGCAGATTCAGTTTTGGCAGAAATGACTAACAACTGATATCCTCTCCCCTGCACCTCTGCACCTCTGCTCCCCTGCTCAATAATCGGTGCTTCTTCAAGAATAATATGGGCATTTGTGCCACCAATACCAAAAGAACTCACTCCAGCGCGGCGTGGGTGGTTTGGTGAATGCCATTCTTTTAGTTGGTTATTGACATAAAAAGGACTGTTGGCAAAGTCAATTTGGGGATTAGGTGAGGCAAAATTTAAACTCGGTGGAATTTGCTTGTTTTTTAATGCCAAAACTGTTTTGATGAAACCAGCAATACCAGCAGCAGCATCTAAATGTCCAATGTTAGTTTTGACTGAAGATAAGGCACAAAAATTTTGTTTTTGAGTATAAAGGGAGAAGGATTTTTTTAAAGCCGCAATTTCGATAGGGTCGCCTAAAACTGTTGCTGTACCGTGAGTTTCTATGTAGCTAACTGTTTCTGGATCAACTCCTGATACTGCTAATGCTTCGGTGATGACTTTGGCTTGTCCATCAATACTAGGTGCTGTATAACCGACTTTGAGAGAACCATCATTATTAACAGCCGTACCTTTGATGATAGCGTGAATGCGATCGCCATCTCTCATAGCATCTGACAAACGTTTGAAAACTACAACGCCAACACCATTACCATTAAGAGTACCTTTGGCTTGTGCATCAAAGGCGCGACAATGACCATCTGATGATAAAATTCCTCCTTCTTGGTAAAGATAACCTGTTGTTTGATTTGCAGATATGGAAACTCCGCCAGCTACAGCAATATCACATTCATGATTGAGTAAGCTTTGACAGGCTAAATGAATCCCCACTAAGGAACTAGAACAGCCTGTTTGAACATTAATCGCTGAACCTTTGAAGTTTAATTTATAAGCTACTCTTGTGGCTAAGTTATCAGCACGGTTATTATGTCTGATTTGGTCAAAGCCGACTAATTTAATTAATTCGGAATTGGGTAAAAGATTGAATAAAAAGTAAGTGTTAATACTAGAACTAGCATAAATACTAATTTGTTCTTGATCAGTTTCAGTGTTATAGCCAGCATTTTCTAAAGCTTCCCAAGCAACTTCTAAAAAAATCCGTTGCTGGGGGTCCATAATTTCTGCTTCTCTGGGAGAGTAATCAAAGAAAGAAGCAGCAAATAATTCAATATCTTCTAATACGAATCCTGCTTTCACATAATGAGGATTATTTAGTAGTTGTGCATCTACACCCTGGGCTTGCAACTCTGTATCAGTAAATTCAGTTAAAGCCTCTACTCCGTCGCGGAGATTCTGCCAATAAGCATCGAGATTATTAGCTTTGGGGAATCTCCCAGCCATACCAATAATAGCGATATCAGTTTCACAAATTTGGTTCTTGTTTTCTATGTTGTTCATGGCTTGATTTAAGGTTTTCAATTATTTAAGTTATGTTTAATTTCTTCTTTTTGAGTGAGCATTTTTGCGATTTGCTGCCCTTTGTTGAGTTTCTACTAATGTCGCTGTTTTTGGTTGAGCTTGAGTTAAATATTCAGATAGAGAACTAATGGTTGGATGTGCAAATAAATGGGTAATGGCAATATCAACAGGAAACATATCTCGAAGTTTGGCGTGAACTTGAACTAGGAGTAATGAATGGCCACCAATATCGAAGAAGTTATCATTAATTCCTACTTTTCCTATTTGCAGAAGTTGTTGCCAAAGTTGAGCGATCGCTTGTTCTATTTCTGTTTTTGGTGGTTCATATTTTACTGCTAATTCTGAAGAGAGACTCTCAATATCTGGTAATGCTTGACGGTCTATTTTACCGTTAGGTGTTAAAGGTAATTTTTTCAGAATACCAAAGGCTGATGGCAGCATATAATCTGGTAGTTTCTGTTTGAGAAAACTCCGCAATTCATTAATATTTATTGTCGCTTTTGCTTGAGGAACAAGATAAGCTATTAAGCGTTGATTATTTTCAGATTGTTGAACTGTAACTACAGCTTGTTGTATAGTTGGATGTTGACCCAGAGTTAGTTCTATTTCTGCTAATTCAATGCGGAATCCGCGAATTTTGACTTGGTTATCAACTCTACCCAGGAATTCTATATTACCATCTTCTAAATAACGGACGCGATCGCCTGTTTTATACAGACGTAAATCTTGACCGAGGAAGGAATGGTAAATAAACCGTTCTGCTGTGAGTTCTGGTTGGTTTAAATAACCGCGACTTAATCCTGCACCACTAATATAAAGTTCACCTCGTACACCCAGAGGGACTGGTTTTAAGTCTTCATCTAAGATATAAACTTGAGTATTAGCAAGTGGACGACCTAAAGGAACTGTCTCGGAAGTTAATTCATCATCTTGATTTGCCACTGCATAAGTTAAAACGCCAATAGTGGTTTCTGTTGGTCCATAATGATTAAATATTTGACAGTTTGGTGCTTGCTGTTGAATTTGAGAAATTAATTTCCAACTAGCTATTTCACCACCCAAAATTAAGCATTGACGGGGAATAATAGATACTGCTAATGGAGTTGCGGACAGGAATGCAGCGAGGTGAGAAGGGACAATTTTTAAACAATCAATCGGATGTTGACGACAATATTCAGCTAACTCCACAGCATTTCCTACCCGTGCTGAGGAAATGATATGTAAACAGCCTCCTCTGCAAAGAGAAGGGAAAATCATTGTATTTCCCAAGTCTGCACTCAAACTAGAAACGGTGGCATAGTTTGCAGTTGTTGGTAAGTTGAGTTCATGAGCTATCGCATTGATATAATTGAACAATTGTCGGTGTTCTGCGGCCACTCCTTTTGGTTTACCTGTAGAACCGGAAGTAAAGATAACATAAACAAGATTTTCCGGTTTTACTTCCGTATGAGGATTTTTATTACTTTCGACTGCAATATTTTCCCAATCTGCATCAATAGCAATTACTTTTTCTTTTTCAAAACGATTAATTAATGATTGCTGAGTAATTACTAATGATGTTTTTGCCTCTTGTAATCGTAAGTTGAGAGCTTCTGTTGGTAAATTAGATTCAAGTGGTAAATATACTCCACCTGCTTTGAGAATACCTAATAAACCAACAATCATTTCTAAGGAACGTTCTACGCACAAACCAACTACAAAATCTGGCTGTACCCCTTGCTTTTTCAGATAGTGTGCTAGTTGATTAGCTTTACAGTTTAATTCTTTATATGTGATTTCTTCATTTTCAAACACTACAGCAACTTGATTTGGTGTTTTTTCTACCTGCTCTGCAAATAATTCATGAATACATTTTTCACGATCATACTCAATTTTTGTTTGATTAAATTCAACTAACAATTGTTGACATTCACTGTCGCTGAGTATTTCTAATTCACTAATAGGTATATTTGAATTATTGAGAGTATTTATCAATAATGTTTGAAAATTTTTTGCTAGTCTTTGAATTGTTGCTTGAGAAAAGCAATTAATATCATAGTAAAACTCTGCAACTAAACTATGATTGTCCTGTAAACAAGATAATTTAACTTTAAAAGGTTCAATCAAACTGTAGATTTCTTGTAAGGTAAATTTGACTTCTATATCATCAGAGTTATGAACAGAAATATTATTAAATTCAAAACCAATGGGGAATGCTATCAAACCATCAGTTTCTACAGCTTCAGGTACAAAATAATCTTGCCATTCAGTAGCATTTTCTAATGTTTGTTTGACTACTGCTAATACTTCTATAAAGTTTAAATTAGGAGTAAATTTAGTTTTAATTGGTAGCCAATTTGCTAATAAGCCAAGTACATCATTAAGTTCTTCATATTCACGGCGACTAGCTGCTGTACCAATGACAATTTCTGATTCTCCTGTGAGTCGCCAAATCAATATTTGCCAACAGGCTAGTAATATAATATCAAGCTTCATATCATACTTTTTGGCAAATTCATCAATTGCATCAGATAATTCTTGGCTAATGGCTAACTTATACCTATCAGTTATAAATTTATTACTCTTTTTTGTCTGTTCATTAGGTAATTTTAATGCTGATAAAGAGTTAATTTTTTGTTGTTGCCAATATGCTTGTGCTTCCGCTGCATCTTCGTCTGTAAGTAATTGATTTTGCCATTCAGAAAATTGGACATACTGTACAGAATTTAAATTTAATTCTTTACCTTTAAAGCATTTTTCATAACCTTGACTAATTTGATTAACCAAGTTTTTGATTGTTCTATTATCTGCACATAAAGCAGGTAGAGAAATCATGAAAATATGTTGATTATCCAACAATTTGATTAAACATAACCGCAGTGGTAAATCTTGAGATTTATTTTGATATTCCTGTCTTGCTTGCCAAAATAACTCTTGAATTTTCTCAGCAATATCTTCTTGAGATAAATTACTTAAATCCAAATATTCCCAATCAAATAAACTCTGATTGCCAAATACCATAACCGGGTTTTTAGCTCCAGGTAAGGAATAAAAGTTTGTTTTCAAGATATCATGATCATTAATAATTTTCTGAAGAGTATTTTCCAGTATCTCTAGTCGGAGATTACCGTCAATTAAAATACTACATTGGGAGCAGAAAGCAGAACTATTTTGTTGTAAATTCCACAGTCTTTTTTGTTGAGGAGCAAGTTGAAAGCCACTAATTACTTGAGTTTGCATAGTTTTAAAGAACAGTTATTTTTGAATATCTTGACTATTAATCATTTCTGCCATTGCGACAACGATTTTACGCTCTCCCAAATAGGGATTTCTAGCGTGAGCAGCCAGCATATTAAGTAGGTAAACCGAAAAATTTAAAGGTATGTGACGAAATGTAAATTCAATGAATGCCTTACAAATAGGTTGTTTTACGGGTTTCACAAAACTAAACATATATTGGTTTTATTATGTTTACCTACTTATCTAGCATGATAATGTCGCCTTTTTGCCAAGGGAAGCTAATTTGTGATTGCTGATAGACTGCATTAATTTCGGCAATTTCCGCGTCTGTAATTGGTGTACCGTCACCAAAGTAAACGTTACGGGGTAATTTCGATTCTCCAAATATAGATAACAGTGATTCTCTAACATCTGTATCTAAATAGGAGATATGGTGTAATTGAATTTGGTTAAAAAATACAGGTTCGCCAGTTTGGGGATGTACTGCTAAAGCTGGACGAATTTGGCGAGTAACTAAATTATTATCATTATACCATTCAAATTCAATTTTTGCTTGACGACAATAATTTTCTACTTCTTGTTTATCTGTAGTTTGAAAAAAGTTCTGCCAACTCACATCTAAGCCTTCAGCGTAATTTCTCACGTACATTAACTGTTTGATAGCTAGTTTTTCTCGTAATTGTGGACTAAGTATTTGATAAGCTTTTCTACAGTCAACAATTGGGGTTTCTCCACCTTTTTCTGCTGGTTGAACACAGTAAAACCAAATCTTTAAGGGGAAGGAATGTAAATGAGAACTTTCATTGTGAAAAAGTATCGCTTTATCTGCTGGGTAAGGAGTAGAACCATAAACTTTACCACCTTCATCTGTGCGGGGTAAGTCGCCATATTCAGCAAATAAATTAGGGCAAATTGTTTGAGCGAAATTTTCAAACTCTGAAACTGATTTTACATCAAAACCTCTAAATAAAATCGCTCCATGTTTGAATAATTCAGTTTCCAGATATGCACGGTTATTTTCTGTCCAAGATATGATATCAATTTCTGCACTATGGGGCTGAATTACGAGGGGGAATTTTTGCCCTGCTTGCAGATAATCTGTTTTAATTAATTGCTCTACTGATAGATTAACAGCCTGGGGAGCAATGCTCATGAATTTTTGTCTTTTAGCTGCTTTACGTTCCTGTTGTTGCATAGTTTGTTGTTCCTTTTCTGTTGCTGTTAACATTTCTAATGTATTGATGTGGTTTTGAGGTTGGTTAACAATACTGTTAATTAATGTTTGCCATTGTTCGGTTAAGTTAGTGATAGTATCTGAAGCAAATAAATCGGCGTTATATTGCCATTTTCCTGCTATACCTTGCTCAGTTTCTGTCAAGAATAGGGCTAAATCGAATCTGGCTACTTTGCTTTCTACTTCCAATAATTTTAAGGTGAGTTCTGGTAATTCTAAGGCTGAGTTGGGTGTATTTTGCAGGACAAATAACACTTGGAAAAATGGTACTGTATTACTTACCTGACGTTCAGGTTGTAATTCTCTCACTAATTCGTCAAATGGTAAATCTTGATGAGCGTAAGCTGCTAATGTTTGGGTGCGAACTCGTTGTAATAATTCTCTAAAAGTGGGATTTCCTGTTAAGTCAGTGCGAAGGACTAATAAGTTAATAAAAAAGCCAATTAATGATTCAATTTCCGCTTGATTCCTATTAGCAATATCCGTACCAACTACAATATCATCTTGATTGCTGTAACGTTGTAATAAGATTTTAAAACTGGCCAACAGTGTCATAAATAAAGTAACACTTTCTTGCCGTGATAATTGTTGTAATTGATGTGATATTGTGGCAGGTATTAAGAATGTGTGACTAGCACCTCGGTTAGTTTTCACTTCTGCACGGGGACGAGTTGTAGGCAGTTGTAAAACAGGTAAATTAGCTAATTGCTGCTGCCAATATGTAAATAGAGTTTCTCGTCTTTCACCTTGTAAATGTTGACGTTGCCAAATTGCAAAGTCTGCATATTGGATAGGTAATGTTGGTAAAGGTGAAGTTTGATTTTGACTAAAAGCAGAATAGAGTGCTGCCAATTCTTTAATTATTATACCTGTTGACCAACCATCAAAAACAATATGGTGGATAGTAAATAGTAAGATGTATTCTTGTTGGTCTAATTGTAATAGTTTACATCTTAATAATGGTGCTTGTTGCAAATCAAATTGTATTCGATATTCCTCTTCATTATAACATTTAATTGCTTCTTTTTGGGCAGATTTTGTCAAATTTTGTAAATTAATTACAGGTATTTTTAACTGTATATCATCAACAAGTATCTGTAAAGGTTGCCCATCAACTAAAACAAAGCTAGTGCGTAAAACTTCATGACGGCGAATAATTTCATTGATGCTTTGTTCTAATGCCTGTATATTCAATTCACCCACAAATTGAACTGCTGCGGGCATATTGTAAATACTACTATCTGGGTTAAGTTGTTCTAATAACCATAACCTAGTTTGAGCAAAAGATAAAGGTAGATTTCCATCACGAGAAACAGGTGTAATTGTCGAAATACTTTCACTATTTATTTGTTGAATTTCCTTAGCTAGTTCGGCAATAGTAGGAAATGTAAATAAATGTTGCAATGATATATCTACTGACAAGATTTTCCGAATCCGAGAAATAACTTGAGTTGCTAATAAAGAATGTCCACCGAGTTCAAAGAAATTGTCATAAATACCAACTTGAGAAACACTTAAAACTTGAGTCCAAATTGCAGCTAAAACTTCTTCTACTGGATGACGAGGAAGCACAAAATTATCTGTTTCCAATTGAGTATTTTCTGGTGCAGGTAAAGCGCGACGGTTTACTTTACCATTAGGAGTTAAAGGTAGAGATTCTAAGAAGACAAAAGCACTGGGTATCATGTACTCAGGTAATTTTTGCCGTAAATATTGACGTAGTTCATCAATAGTGGTGTTTTCAACAACTAAATAAGCAACTAAACGCTGATTTCCTGGTACATCTTCCCACGTTATAACTACACATTGACGCACTGCTAAATGGCTTTCTAAAACAGCTTCAATTTCGCCTAATTCAATGCGGAAACCCCGAATTTTTACTTGATAGTCAATGCGTCCTAAATATTCAATTTCTCCATTGGCAAGATAACGGGCTAAGTCACCTGTTTTATAGATTAATTTCTCGGAATTAAAGGGGTTAGAAATGAATTTTTCTTGAGTTAATTCCGGTTGCTGAAAATAACCCCGTGCTAAACCAGCACCACCAATATACATTTCTCCTGGAACGCCGACGGGTAATGGTTGTAGAGATTTATCTAAAATATAAATTTGGGTGTTAGCTAGAGGACGACCGATAGAAACGGTTTTTTGACTATCATGAATTGGCTGAATTGTTGACCAAATTGTTGTTTCTGTTGGCCCGTATAAGTTCCAAAGTTGATAACATTTTGATAATAATTGATCAGCTAAATTTTGAGGTAAGGCTTCACCTCCACAAAGAATTTTTAATTGTGAATTTCCTTCCCAACCGGCATCTAATAACATTCGCCAAGTTGCAGGGGTAGCTTGCATAATGGTTGCAGCAGAATTATTGAGTTGTTGTAATAACTGTGTACCGTCCGTTGCTACTTCTCGACTGACTAATATTAATTTAGCTCCTGTTATTAAGGGTAGAAAAATTTCTAAACCCGCAATATCAAAAGATAGGGTAGTGACTGAGAGTAAACTATCTGCTTGAGTTAAATGTAAATGCTGCTGCATTGCAGTCAGGAAATTTACTACACTTCTATGAGTAATTTGTACACCTTTGGGTTGGCCTGTCGAACCAGAAGTATAGATGGTGTAAATCAAATTATCCGTCTGAATGCTGGTATTAGGGCTATTTGTAGCTTGAATGGCGATGTTTTCCCAGTCCCTATCTAAACAAATAACTTGAGCGTTGTGAGGGGGAATATGAGGTAATAAATATTGCTGTGTGAGCAAGATTGAGATTTGCGAGTCTGCTAACATGAATCCTAAACGCTCTTGAGGAAATGTAGGATCTAGTGGGATGTATGCGCCACCTGCTTTGATAGTTGCAATGAGGGCGATAATCATGGAGAGGGAGCGATCGCTACAAATACCCACTAGCACTTCCTTCCCTACACCCAAGCTGGTTAAATATCGTGCCAGTTGATTTGATTTTTTATCCAATTCTGCATAAGTTAACTGTTGTGAACCAGCTACCACAGCCACAGCATTTGGTGTCTTGGCTACCTGAGTGGTAAACAACTCATGAACGCAGACATGAGGATAATTAGCTTCTGTATTATTCCACTCTCTCAATATTTGCTGCTGTTCTGCTGGTGTAAGTATAGATAATTCTGATATAGACTTATCTGGATATTTAACGATATCTGCTAACAAAGTTTGTAAATGTCCGAGCATCCAGTTAATATTATCAACAGCAAATAAATCGCTGTTATACTCCAATTCTCCAACTAAACTCTCACCATTCTCGATAAAAGATAAACTCAAATCAAATCGAGCCGTATTATTTTCTATAGGCAAATATTCTAAATTTAAACCTGACAACTGTAACCCATTCCCAGGTGCATTTTGTAGGGCAAACATCACCTGAAATAGTGGTGTATGAATCAGATTTCTTTCTGGTTGTAATTCTTCTACTAATAATTCAAATGGTAAATCTTGATGAGTATATGCTCCTAATGTTACCTCTCTAACTTGTTTTAACAAATCAGTAAATCTCAGATTATCCTTAAGTTGCGATCGCAGTACCAAAGTATTGACAAAAAAGCCAATTAAACCCTCAATTTCCTTACGGTTACGGTTAGCAATAGGTGAACCTATTAAAATATCTTCCTGTCCGGTATAACGGTAAAGCAGAGTTTTAAAAGCTGCTAATAAAGTCATAAATAGCGTTACACCTTGTTTTTGACTCAAAGATTTTAATTGATTGCTCAAAACAGGAGAAAGTGTAAATATCTGCTTTTTACCAGTAAAAGTTTGTTGTTTCGGACGTGGTTTAGCAAAAGGAAGTTCTAATACTGGTAAATTACCATTTAATTGTTGTTTCCAGTATTCCATTTGAGCAGCAAATACTTGTTCTTGTAACTGTGTTCTTTGCCAAACTGCAAAATCAGCATATTGAATATTTAAACTTGGTAATTCATAACTTTTACCTGTACAAAATGACTCATATAAAACAGCTAATTCTTGAATAATTACGCCTGCTGACCAACCATCAGCCACAATATGATGTATTGTAAATAACAAAATATACTCTTGTTCTGCTAATTGCAACAGCAAGATATTTAATAATGGTGCAATAGTTAAATTAAAAGCATATTGCGACTGTTTTTTCTCCCAATTTTTAGTTTCTATTTCTCTCTCTTCTGGTGGTAAATTCTGTAAATTAACTACGGGCAAAGTAATACTAACTTCTGGAATAATTACCTGTTTTGGTTCACCATCCACACTTAAAAAAGTAGTACGTAAAGCTTGATGACGGCGGATAATTTCGTTAAAACTTTGTTCTAATGCAGCAATGTTTAAGTTTCCTTGTAGTCTTACAGCCCTAGAGAGATTATAAGCAGAGCTTCCTGATTGTAACTGGTCTAAAAACCATAATCTTTGTTGAGCAAAGGACAATGGTAAAGTATCTGTTTTCGTAACTTTTTCTATGGGTAAAACTGCGAAATTTTGTCCTGCTTTTAGTGCTGTTTCTAGACGCTGTGCTAGTTCTGCGACAGTTGGTAATTCAAACAAACTGCGGAGAGGTAATTCAACCTTAAATGCTTCCCGAATTTGAGATATTACTTGTGTTGCTAATAGAGAATGTCCACCTAATTCAAAAAAGTTTTCTGTAATTCCTACTTGTTTAACACCCAGAATTTTGATCCATATTGCCGCTAAAACTTCTTCTATCGGAGTCCGTGGTGCAATAATAGTACCTTGTTTGTGCTGTGATAATTCTTCTGGTGCTGGTAATGCTTGACGGTTCACTTTACCATTAGGAGTCAGGGGTAGGGCTTCTAAAATGACAAAGTGAGAGGGCAACATATAATTAGGTAAGTTGTCCTGTAAAAAGCTATTTAGTTGATGTAAATCTATAGTATTTGAATTTTTGGCAACTAAATAAGCTATTAATTGTTTATCCTTATTTTCATTTTCTCGTGCTGTGACTACTGCTTCTCTAACTTGAGAATATTGAGTTAATAGAGCTTCAACTTCTGCCAATTCAATACGGAAACCTCGAATTTTTACTTGATAATCACTGCGTCCAATAAACTCAATTTTTCCATCTGGTAAATAACGTCCTAAATCACCAGTTTTATATAGTCTTACACCCGCTTCATGACTAAAAGGATCAGGAATAAATCTTTCCGCAGTTAAATCAGGACGATGTAAATATCCTTGTCCTATACCCCAACCTCCTATATATAATTCACCAGTGACACCCATAGCTAATGGTTGTAAATGTTGATCTAAAATATATATTTGGGTATTAGCAATAGGTTGACCTAAAGGAATAATTTTAGTAAGTTTTTCTACTTCTATATTAATAGAATAAGTAGCAACAATACCACAAGTTTCTGTTTGACCAAACATATTAATTAGACGTGCCTGATGTTGCAGGTCAAATTTCCAAGTAACAGGAATATCAGATAAAAGTGGTTCACTAGCAGAAACTATTAAGCGCAGTTGATTATCTAATAAATGATTTTTTAAATCTGGGGATAAATTAGTCAGAATGTAATTACAATTACGCCAATAAGAAGGGACAATATCAATAACTGTAACCTGATACTGCTTAATTCCTTGAAATAGTGCTAAGGGGTCTTGACGCTGTTCTTGGGTGGCAATTTTCACTGTTGCACCCCTCGTCAGAGGAACTAATAATTGTCTAACTGAAGAAGAAAAAGCGAGAGATGCTGTGTGTAAATAGACATCATTAAAGGTGATATCTAGAGCCTTTTGCATTGCTTGGACATAGTGGCACAAATTAGCATGAGTGACGCGCACACCTTTAGGTTTACCTGTAGAACCAGAGGTATAAATTACATAAGCTAAACTTTGGGGATAGCTTGTATCTGTTAAATTTTCTGGAGATTCTTCATTGATTAAATTATCAATTTTATCTATATAAACTACCTGAATTTTATCTGTTGGTATTTCTAGTTTAATATGTGATTGAGTTAATAAAATCTTGGGTTGGGCGTTTTCCAACATGAACGTTAAACGCTCTTGTGGATAAGTTGGATCTAGAGGTACATAAGCACCACCAGCTTTAAGAATAGCCAGAATACCTAATACCATTAATGGTGATCTTTCAACACATAAACCCACTAAAATATCAGAACCAACACCCAATTTTTGTAAATATCTTGCTATTTGGTTCGCACGGTTATTTAATTGAGCATAAGTAAATGTTTCGTTTTCAAAAATGAGTGCGATTTTATCAGGTGTATTAATTGCTCTTGCAGTAAAGAGTTGATGAATACATTGATGGTAATTATAATCAACTTGAGTATTATTAAACTCTCGCAGTAATTTTTGCTTTGCTGTTTGATTGAGAATTTGTAATTGTGAAATAGGTAAATCAGGAAAAGTTATCGCACTTTCTAATAAAGTACAAAGTTGTTTTAATAGCTGCTGAATATGATCAGATGCAAATAAATTGCTATCATAACTCAATTTTAATTCAAGCAAGTTATTTTGATTATAACCAGATAGTTTGATTTGTAACTGTTCACACTCCCCCACTAAAAAGGAATTAGGAAGTAACAGGGATAGGAG
>NZ_VIKX01000123.1 GCF_009711935.1 Dolichospermum sp. UHCC 0259
GAATTTCTAGTGTTGCTGTCTTTGGAGTCATGTTTGGGTATCCCCAGTCCCCTGCCCCCTATTTACTTGCTGGTAATGGTACACCTAATAAACTCAAATTCAACGCATGACCACCTGTCACCAAATAAACGGGTTCACAGATTGTCCCTAATTGTCTCACTAAAGCGCCCAGGCGATCGCGGAATTTGCGCCCTAGAGGATAAGCTGGAACTACACCCCAACCTGTTTCTTCCCCTACAAATATGACATCAGCAGCCACCAACGGCAGAATGTCCAGAAACTCCCTCACAATATTTTCCCAAACTAAATCCTCCTCCTCCAGAAAATTAGCCACCCAAGTTCCTAAAGAATCCACCAACAGGCAAGTATGAGGCTGAGATTGAGCCA
Source organism: Dolichospermum sp. UHCC 0259 (assembly GCF_009711935.1). GTDB lineage: Bacteria > Cyanobacteriota > Cyanobacteriia > Cyanobacteriales > Nostocaceae > Dolichospermum. Next base: position 388 of record NZ_VIKX01000123.1, read on the forward strand.
AAGCAGCAGTTAGTTCCACTGGCACAGCAAGAGTTATCCAATCTTGAGGACGGCGTTGTTGATGTTTTTGAATGCGTTCTTGCCATTCCAGATCATCAGGATTTTGTGTAGCTGTGGCAATGTAGACAACATTTTTTTCCGAATTTATCGCCAAATCTTCCGCCCATTCACTTTTACCAGAGCGGGCTGCACCTGTCACCAAAATTATTTTCCCCATTATTTGATAATATAGTGTTTCATCAGGAAGAATACACGAGTTAAATCAACTATCCCCAAAATCACCACCCTTCTGTACTCCTGAATTCTTTCTTGCTAAAGACCATAAATTTTAGGATATTGTTATGAAACCAGGGTTAAAACGGATAGAGGCCACGCTACATGATTTAAAAACTCGTAATGATGATGTCACCACAGAACCAGGTGAAGAAAGCAAACGTTCCTTTTCCTTTCGCATTAGTATCCGTCCCCAGGAATCTTCAGAAAATTCCCAAAATCCAACCCGAACCCATCATAGTAACTTAGACGCAGATTCAGTTATTCATGAAACTCCAGAGGCAAATTTATTTCCTCAGCCTAATTCTGTCCAAGCCTTTCCAGCCCAAGAGAATGGAGAAAAAACGCCAACTCTCCCGAAATTTAAAACTCCATCATTCAGCAATCATCGTCACGGTGCTAACCCAGCACTGGCCATGAATATGCTCCAAGAAATTCAAGATAAAGTAGCTGATTGGCAACTAGAATTACAAAAAATAATACAGCAAATTCAGGATATTTACTTGGAAGGTCCAATTATTAATGGTTGGTTGGAATCTAATGTGCAAGAACCAGAAACAGTTGGAACAGCAGCCTTACGCCATGCAGAAATAGAGCGTCTGATGAATTATGTCGAAGAAATTTGTGCAAGCGGTGAAAAAGAGTCTTATAAACCACTACATACTGACTACCGACTTTGTGGAGTAGATACAGCCGGTCAAGTGTGGTCTCGTCCCTGTCCAGTTGAACAAGTTCCTAGTGTTAGTATAGCGATCGCTCGTCACCAAAGATTACGACAACTTTTAGGACGCAAACAAGACCTAGAAAATCGTTTGAGTCAATTAGCCGAAACCTTAGTCATGTTACATAGTCATATTCAGCAAAGTTAAATATTTTCTAATTACTCCAAAATACAGTAGCCATTGAGTAAAAACTATGTTACTATAGAACTACATCGTGAAACTTTACCAATAAAAACTATGCGACTTAAACGCTGGGAATCCCCACGTCGAGAAGGCAGAAACGATAAAGGCCGAGGTGGTTCTGCTAGAAAACGGCAACTGAAAAAACAAAGACAAATGCTCAGACAGAAACTCAAAGACAATCAAAAGCCAAATGATCATCATAACAATAACCAGGGGGAAAGTTCAACTTCCCCCTATTTTTTGGCCTTTTTTCCCCAATAGCCCGATTAGATATATTGCTTGAGAATGATTAAGTTTTTTGGAAAAAGTTAAATTTTTAACTTTTTTGAATATATTCTCAAGTAAGGAGTTAAAGTAACAGCAATTCTCATTTTGAAAAAAATAAGATAAAATTATCTTAATTTAAGTAGA
>NZ_VIKX01000124.1 GCF_009711935.1 Dolichospermum sp. UHCC 0259
CACAAATAGAAAACTGACAGACCACTAGGAACACCAAAAATTATCCCTCCCACAATCGTATCTTTGCTATCCTGAACCGCATTGGGAGCAGAAAATACCTGTTCCCCCTCCACAGGATATACCGTTACTCCTGATTGCACTGATTTATCTATAATTTCTGAAACTGATATTGCCAAAAACATGAATCCGAGAGTGAGTAGCCAACCAGCAGCCAGTTTTTCAGCCGTCTTCATAAGAATACCCGGTAAGTGGGAAACTCAGAGGCTTCAGCCCTGAGAGGGAAACAACACGAGCGGTTAAAACCGCCTTGAATATTTTTTCATTACCGCCTTGGAGTCGGGAAATTCGGGGTACTTTTGTGATGTACTTTCAACGGGACAATTACCGATTCAAATTTTCCAACTCTGTACGCATAATGTTTTGCACGCGATGTGCCTCCCATTTCTGGGGTAATGTTAGCTAGATGCCAGAGGCACGCTTACGCGAACGACCAGTTATAAGAGCTTTTTAGACTTACAACACTGTTCCAGTGACCTTAGAACTGTTTAATTGCAAATGACATAGCAGGGAACTAGCTTCGCATTCCGGGGTGTCGTGACTCAAATAACGGCTACCATGAGACTAAGCTCAGGGTGGTCTGGTCAGCACAGCTTGCTTGATTACTCTTGCAAGCTCAGTCCCTTTAGGGCTGGGTTACTGACAGTTCTACTTCAGATTTAGACATTGCTTGTAATTTTAACCTTACTTACCTTCAGCTTCCAGTAATATTGCAAATTGTTGACGACTTTGTTAATTGTCTGATAGCGTAGCGTGGCGTAGCCATATCAGGATTTTCAGGATTAAAGGATTTTCAGGATAAAAATAATATTCTCTTCGTGTGTTTCTGTGTGCTATGTTTCGCGCAGAGTCGCCAAGGAGGAAAGACGCAAAGAAGAAAGTAACTGTGAGAATAACAGAAAATTATTAAAATCTCATCATTCAATTACAATCAAACATCTTGTTAATCCTTTAATCGGTGGATATTATCTCAACTATGGCTACGCCACGCAGGCTATCGCTCGATAACCACCTGATTCTGACAATAATCTTCGCTAAACTCCTACAGCATATTCTGTATGTTTTCTGATATTAACAGGATGAAAAGCTAAAACTATTTGATTTTTGGGAATACCAGCATTGACAAGTTCATTTGTAATCCCATCTTCTGTACCATCTCTTTGAATCCAAACTTGATTATTGATAATATCAATATGAATTAAACAGCCATGTACTCTTTGTTTGTTTTCCCAGCCAATTGTTAGTAATAAGTAACTGTTTTCAGACTTATCAATAATTAGTTCTCTTTCTAGTTCTCCATAGGCATAAGGTAGTGCGGCATATTCTTTTAATATCTTTTCAATGATTTGGCGATAATTAGTTAAGGTATCCATTTGAGAATTATCTCCTGTTCAGAATCAAAGACAAGTAAACAAAGACGTTGATTTTCTAATAATATTTTACCAACAGGTTCTTGAAACAATTCTGAATATGTTTCTTGCCGAATAGCAAGATATAAACGACGGTTAGGTTCTAATTGTTGAAGAAGTTTTATTGCTGCTGAATCTGTTCCCAGATAAATTATATATAAATGTGTAGCGATATAGCAGAAGTCAGGTTAAGGAAATATTGGTTGGATTGAGTGACTCTTAACCCAAGATTATTAAGGATTTCGTTGGGTTTCCTTACGTCAACCCAACCTACGATATAACGAATTTTTAGGTGATGATTCCTATAATTAATAAAATATTGTTAGTCTGAATCCTTACTATCTGAAAAAGATGCTGAGGTAACATCAGTTGTAGTAATTGGGATAACTAATCCTTCTTTTGCCATAATTGCACCGGGAAAAATTGCACAAGCAGCTTCACCGACACTATCTAAATAATCATCATTGTGGGCTGGATCATGGTGATAAATTACTAAGGTTTTCACATTGGCAGCTTTAGCAACTTTTATAGCTTCTTGCCACGTAGAATGTCCCCAACCAATTTTTGGGAATTTGGGATGACTGTATTCTTCATCAGAATAGGTAGAATCATAAATGAGTACGTCAGCATTGCGGGCTAACCACAAGACATTTTCATCTAAATGATCAGGATAATGTTCAGTATCCGTGATGTAGACAGCAGCACCACCTCGCCAATTAACTCGATATCCTACTGCTTCACCGGGATGATTTAAATGAGCGGTTTCTATAATAATGTCATCAATAGTGATGGGCTGTCCGATTTGGACGTTGTGAAAGGTTAAATTAGACTGCATAATCTGTAATGGTACAGGGAAGTTAGGATGCAGCATTTGGTCATTCAACCGCTGTTCTATGGTAGAACCATCTGGGGCGATCGCTCCATAAATATCAAATTTATTACCACTAATAAATGCTGGGGTAAAAAAGGGAAATCCTTGAATATGATCCCAGTGAGAATGGGTAAAAAATAAATGCCCCTCTACTGGCATCTGTGACAATAAGGATTTTCCTAAAACGTGTAATCCTGTCCCCGCATCAAAAATTAGTCGTTTACCGCCCACCTGCATGGAGACACAAGGAGTATTACCTCCGTAGCGGACGGTATCTATTCCTGGACTGGGGATGCTGCCCCTAACGCCCCAAAACTGCACATTAAATTGGTTCTCTATCCTAGACATGGGTATTGTTGGCTGGCTGGACTAAGCAAAAGGATAATGAAAACACACGACTTCTTATTTTATTTAAGTGTATGCTGTTTTACAAATTTTATTGCTGAAAACAACGGAATCGGCTTTGAGACTTGCAATCACTTTGACTTAAAATGCAGCTAGTTTTAGCAGAGTTTAGTTAGCATCAGCAATACAGGAATTATTATATATAGCAACCGTCAAAGCAGTTAGGACATGAATTGATTATAAAACTCCGTCCACAACAGGTTTTTACTCCTGACTCGGTGACTCCTGCTATAGCTGTTTTTTTCATCAATGTTATTATAGGTTACTACACTTACCTAAGTAATAGCTAGTCCTAATCCACTAAAGTGACTGAAAATAATTTTTTCTAGTTAAAATGAGAATGCCTAAATCTATGGAAATTCAGATTCCCACCCAGATAGCTGATTAAGTCCATGCCCATAAGTCAAATTATATTGCAATGGAGTAATACTGATATATTTTTTTTGAATGGCATGAACATCGAGGGGAATGTGGGTTGGTAAGTTTAATTCTATCGGTGGTTCTACATCTTCGATCACTTCTCCCGTTAACCAGTAGTAAGTTTTACCTCTAGGATCAGTTCGCTTGTCAAAAACATCCACGTAACGTCGTACTCCTTGTCTGGTAAAAGTAACTCCAGCTATTTCTTCCCAAGATAAGGGGGGGACGTTGACATTCAGTAACATCAATTCTGGGAGTGGTTGGGCAGCTATTTTAGCAACTAGGATTTCGGCAAATTTAGCCGCTGCTTGAAAGTCTTTATGAGTATGACTGGTTAAACTAAAAGCAATACTAGGAATACCTTCGATGACTCCTTCCATTGCTGCGGAAACAGTCCCAGAGTAGAGGATCTCTGTCCCTAAATTTGCGCCTTGGTTAATTCCAGATAGCACTAAGTCGGGTGGAGAATCTAATAAAGCCCATAGTGCCAATTTTACACAGTCTGAAGGCGTACCATCACAAGCCCAAGCTTTAATCTCAGGATGAAAAACAGATTCTACTATTTCCGCACGAATTGGTTGGAGTAAGGTTAATCCGTGTCCTGTTGCCGATCGCTCTCGATCTGGACAAACTACTGTTACTTCATGACCCGCTGCTGCTAAGGTGTTGGCTAGGGCGCGAATACCCAAAGCAGAAATTCCATCATCGTTGCTAACTAATAATTTCATTGGTCAGTTGTTAGTTGTCAGTTGTCAGTTGTCAGTGGTCAGTTGTCCGTTGCAAAAGAATATTTTTCCCCTACTTCCCCTACCTCCCCCTACTTCCATTCCCTGTTCCCCGTCCCCTACTATAGACTAATGACTAATCACCAATGACTAATGACTAATGACTAGCAATTTAGAAGACCAACTTTTAGCATTACGGCAAGAAGGAGAAACAGCGATCGCTGCTGCTGATACCCTAGAACGCCTAGAAGAACTCAGAGTCAACTATTTGGGCAAAAAAGGGGAATTGGGGGCGCTATTGCGAAGTATGGGGCAAATGAGCGCGGAAGAACGGCCTAAAATTGGGGCGATCGCTAACACAGTCAAAGAAGCCATTCAAAACAGCCTTGACCAGCAACGCACAACCCTGGAATCTGCTCAAATTCAGGTACAATTAGAGGCGGAAACCATAGATGTCACCATGCCCGGTATTTACCGCCCTCAAGGTCGGATTCATCCCCTCAATGGCATAATTGACCAAACCCTAGATATCTTTGTTGGCATGGGTTACACCGTTGCCCAAGGATCAGAAATGGAAACAGACTACTACAATTTTGAAGCTCTTAACACCCCCCCAGATCATCCAGCCCGTGATATGCAAGATACCTTCTATTTACCAGATGGTAATTTACTGCGGACTCATACTTCCTCAGTGCAAATTCGCTACATGGAAAAAGAAGAACCACCTATTAGAGTTGTTGCCCCAGGTAGAGTATATCGCAGAGATGATGTAGATGCGACCCACTCAGCAGTTTTCCATCAAATTGAACTTTTAGCCATAGATGAAGGACTAACTTTTACAGACCTGAAAGGAACTGTGAAAATATTTTTACAATCAATATTTGGCGATTTACCAATTCGTTTTCGTGCTAGTTATTTTCCTTTCACCGAACCTTCAGCCGAAGTAGATTTACAGTGGAAAGGACGTTGGTTAGAAGTCATGGGTTGCGGCATGGTTGACCCCAACGTATTAAAATCCGTTGGTTATGACCCAGAAGTTTATAGCGGATTTGCAGCCGGTTTTGGCGTAGAACGTTTTGCTATGGTATTACACCAAATTGATGATATTCGCCGTTTATATAACAGCGATTTACGCTTCCTACAACAATTTTAACGTAGGGGCGGGGAAACCCCGCCCTTAACAATCATGAACCAAAACTCAACCAACCAAAAATTTCTTTAACAGTTAATTCTAAATTGATATTTTCCAAAATTGGTAATTTATCATCACCTTCATATATTTCTATTTTTTGTCCAGGAAATACAGCCAATACACTTTCTTCCTCTGGGTTTAATAACCAACCTAATTCAGTTCCATTTCGGGAACAATGCAATAATTTCGTTAATACTTTTTTTTGTGGTTGTTCAGGAGAAAGAATTTCTATTACCCAGTCAGGATGAATTTCAAAACGGTTAGCAATTCTCCCAGATTCAGTTTTGGGGATTCTTTCCCACCGGAACACCGCAATATCAGGCACAATGGTACTACCACCAAAAGTACAGCGTAGTTCTGAGAAGGCTATGGCAATTTTTTGACTTCTAGTGAGTCCATTGACAACTTCAATAAAAGTAGTCTGAATTAAGCTGTGTTCACCTTGTGGCTTATGTTTTTGTAGGATTTCCCCATTAATAAATTCTGATGCTGGTTTTGTTTCTGGTAACTTGAGAAAATTTTCTAGTGTAATCTGGCGTTCAGTGGCTATAGTCATAATTGGTAACTAGAAAGCATATTTATTATATTAACTCAAGTTGCTATTTATTTTGTTGAGGCTGGTAATTGGTAATTGGTAATAAAAACTCTGGTTTTTACAAATATTCAGGATTTATGTAATTTACTCGAATCGAATTATTTGCAATTAAATAAGGGTTTATCATTCATATCATTCATAAACCCCTAATTTTTGCTATTTTATCAAACCAGATTATCAGAAAAAATTTCTTATTTCAAAATCACATCATGTTGAGAAAGCAATTTTTCTACTTTGGCTTCTTCAATGCGGGAAGTTAACCGTTTGGTTTCATACAAATCTCTGGTAGTTTTTGCTAAAGTAAAAGTAGAACCAACAGAAAAAGCTAACCCCATACCCATAAATCCTTTAATCCAGTTGTCTACAGGTAAATTGACAACACCAAAAGTAGTCATAGAAATAGACAGAATAAAAGCTGCCCATGTTTGAAAAATCCAAGCAGGACTATCTTTTTGTTGATTAAATGTTTGCATATTTCTCACCTTTTAATTACTTACTAACAACACAATTGTATGTATTAGTAAAAAATGAGGTGAGAGTAACTTACCAGTTCCGTAACTGTACTTAATTAAAATCACGAAAAGGGCAGTAAATAAAGCAGTTATTCATAAAAAATTTGTACCAGTTTTATAAGTGGCACAAACTTGTAGGGACAACCGCAGTTTTGATCTAACTCCGCTGCCAAATTTTAATTGTTTTGTCCAAACTCCCACTGACTAACATTTCTCCAGAAGCAGTAAAGGATAAAGCTGTCACTGTGTTAGCATGACCTGTAAATGTCCCTAATAATTCCCCAGATTGTAAATGCCACAATTTGATGGTTTTATCAGCACTACCACTGGCAATAATTTGTTCATCAGGACTTAAAGCAACTGTATTCACGCTATCTCGATGTCCTTTGAGAGTGTGAACTAATTCCCCAGTAGCTAAATTCCAAACTCGAATAGTTTGATCTTGACTACCACTGACTAAAAATTTAGCATCAGCACTCATGGCTAGGGAACTGACAATATGAGAATGACCCATGAGGGTGTATATTGGTTGTATATCTGGCAAATTTTTCTGATTGAGTGTTGAGGATGTTTCCCAAACTTTGATTTTGCGATAACTACCTGTAATTAAAATTTTGCCATCTTGACTTAACACCATTGAATGGGCTGCTGTATCATCTAAGGATAGGGTGTTTTCGACTTGGCGATCGCGCAAATTCCAAAACAAAATCTTCCGATCATGACCACCAGTCGCTAACATCTTACCATCAGGTGTAAACGCCACACAACGGACATCGCCATGATGTTTATGGAGAATATCAATTAACTCTAACGCCCCAGTATGCCAAATTTTAACTGTGGAATCTGCACCTACACTTACTAATGTTTGTCCATCGGTACTAAAAGCCAGGGAATTAACTTCATCTACGTTGGCAGAAATAACCCAAGGATATTCTGATAATGTCTCGATTAATTCACCTTTTGATAAGTCCCATAATTTTGTTTCTCCCCTGCTACCACTAGCTAACATCGGGATTGTTTTCACATTTTTAGTTCCGGCATCCTGAACTACTAAAGTTTTGATAGCATAGGCTAAACAGTTAATACCTTTGGTATGTCCTTTCAGTGTTTGCCAGCATTCCCAATCACCAATAATCTTCTTTTTAGGATGATCTGATGGTAAGGTTTGAATGGTTTCTACCAGCATTTTCTCATCAGTGATTGGCACATCATCTGACTTACCACCTAGAGATTGTAAATACCAATTTAATCCTCCTGCATACAATAGACTACTAGGAGTTAGATAAATCTTGGAGTCTGAAAAATCTAGTTGATTTGTTGGTAAAAAACCAGTAATTACAGTTTGTTTGTGGTATCCTGATTGAGTATTTCCTGGATAAAACAAACACAAGAAAATCAATACTTGGTGGTTATTGATATCTTCTTGACTCACAGACCAACGAATTTTATCTTTTTTAATACCGTTAAAACTTTCTCCATCTGCTACGTGAATTTGAATACTCACTTTTGGGTTATTTGCTAACAAATAAGTAAACTTACTTTCACCACGTAAATTTCCCTCGTCATCCAAAACCATATTACCTAAAGTGTCTTGTGGCACTTTTCTCACCAACTTTCCTAACCGTTCCGTAATCATCCAATCAACAATTTGTTCGCGGACAAGATAATCTTCTGCTTGACGTTGAAAATAGGTCGGAAAGGGAATGATCCAATCAGGATATTCAGGATATTCTGGTGGTATGGGTGGAGGGTTTTTGGCAAGGATTTCAGCTTGCTGACGAGAACATTCAAGAATTTTCGTTAATGAATCCCCCGCAAATGCCATTACCTCACTGTGATAACCTTTAACTCGACTTTCTAAAAGAGAAAGATCCGCCGTTTTCGGTTTTTTCACCCGGTTTAAGAAGTCAGTTTGTTGCGCTTTTAGTAAACTAATCCAATTCATCTGCATGATAGTGGCACACCATTGCATACCCAAGATAACTTATACTAATGCAATAATTACTCAATTTATAACTTCAGCCAAAATTTAGTAATTATTACAGTCCTCTGGAATACAAAAACTAGCTAAATGTAACGGTAAACATCAACACCTACTGTAATTAAGCACTGCTTAACTTTATATAGTAGGTTATGGAGATTTCGATGATTTCCATAAATTCTAACTAATCTAACTAATAATTTACTGTTTCTATAGAAACACTTCTGGGTAGAAAAATAGTAAGCATTCAGTCGTTAGTCGTTAGCTAATCCAGCTTTTTGTGAAATATAGGTAATTCAAATTTATTCTTTGCTAGTCCTCATCTTTAGTCCATACTACTGAGAGATTTTTTTACAATCCCTCTGATTTTTAAACACTTTCTTATTGATATGTTCAGCATAACTTTATTAAAAAAATAAATACTCTTGTCCACTCCTTGACTATTATAAAAATAGTTATTGGGATTTATGGAAATCATCAATATTTGTTATCTACAAAACTTAAATTGTGTCGGGAATCAATTTTAAATTTATGAATCATAAAAAAAACCTAATCTCCTTAGAAAAAATAATTCCTAATAAATTGTTAAATCAGATACAGTATATTCATTGTAGTTTAGTTTCCTGGTGGATTTTGCATTGGGGAAGTCAGCCTTTAAAATTTTCTGAAAAATCAGCAATGGTTTTTTCTCCTCATCAAGATGATGAAACCTTTGGTTGTGGAGGGATGATTGCCCGTAAAAGAGAACAAGGAATACAAGTAGGTATAACTTTTTTAACTGACGGTAGAGGTTCTCATGGTTCAGATCCACTTATGCAAAGTCAAGTTATCCAGATTCGTCAACAAGAATCTTTGATGGCTTTAAATATTTTGGGGGTCAACCCTTCAGAGATTCATTTTTTAAATCACCAAGATGGTAGTTTAGCTTCTTTGAATATAGAGAAAAGGCAACAGATAATTACTGAAATTTCAGAACTACTAAATTTATATCAACCGGGAGAGGTTTATGTGCCTCACCGTAAAGACTGTCATCAAGATCATGAAGCTACTTATAATTTAGTGAAAGAGGCAATTATCCAATCGCAAATTAATACAGAACTACTTCAGTATCCTATTTGGGTATTTTGGCGATCGCCATTATTTATTCTGTTAAAGTTACAAGATATTGCTGCGGCTTATCGCTTATCAGTAACATCAGTAAAAGAGAAAAAACAAAAAGCTATTGCTGCCTATCCTTCCCAGATTGAAATGTTACCTCGTGGATTTATTAACCGATTTTTATATTCGGAAGAAATATTTTTTAAATCTGAGTAAGGTTTTGAGTGGTAAGCGTCTGAAGATTTGCTATAAATAATTACAGTGGAGAAAATTTAAATGCGGATTCTACATATTACTAATCATGTCCAAAAAATCGGTAATGGAATTGTTAATGTTGCTGTAGATTTAGCTTGTTTACAAGCAAACAGTGGTCTGGATATTGCTGTAGCTTCCGCTGGTGGAGAATATGAAAAATTATTAGCAGATCACGGTGTTGAACATTTTCATCTTAATCAATGTCGGACACCATTAAATCTCATTAAAGCTGCTTGGCATTATCGCCAAATTATTAAAGAGTTTCAACCAGATATTGTTCATGTCCACATGATGACAGGGGCAATTTTAGCAGGTATTTTTCGCAAAAATCGAGAATATCATTTAGTTTCTACTGTCCATAATGAATTTCAACACAGTGCTATCCTTATGGGGTTAGCTGATCAGGTAATTGCAGTTAGTAAAGCAGTAGCTAATTCAATGATTAAACGGGGTATTCCACCTCAAAAGTTGCGCGTGGTTAGTAATGGGACTTTAGGAAGTCCTCGACATAAAAAACTTGAAGATTATCAACCGTTAGAAATGCCACATCCATCTATAATTACTGTGGCTGGGATGTATACCCGCAAAGGTATTTATGAGTTAATTGAGGCATTTAAAATTGTTTCCAAAGACTTGCCGCAAGCACATTTATATTTAGTAGGAGATGGTCCAGATCGTTCGATATTTGAGGCAATAGTGCAAAATACAGATTTTAGCAATCGCATTCATTTTGAAGGATTTCAGGCAGAACCACAACGCTATATGTTAGCAACAGATATTTTTGTTTTGGCTTCACATTGTGAATCTTTTGGCTTAGTGCTAACGGAAGCGCGGGAAGCTGGTTGTGCAATTGTAGCCAGTGATGTAGATGGCATTCCTGAGACTTTAGATTATAGTCAGGCGGGGATTTTAGTGCCACCCAGGGATATTCCAGCCTTAGCTAATACTTTGACACAATTATTGAGCGATCGCCAACTTTTAGATCAGTGGAAATTCCGCGCCCAACAAAATCTAGAAAGATTTAGCGCCGCACGAGTCAATGAAGAAACACTAAGTGTATATCGTGAATTAATGAGAAAAGATAATATCATCAGAGTCATGGAAACCAGAGAATTAGCCAATCTTAATTAACTCCTGTTCGCTAATGTGCATCGCAATTCCTTTCTCGTAATAGGCAGCTTCATTAATAAAGATAGGATAAACAGTAGAATTTCCTAAATAGAAAATTTCTTCTCCTGTGAAAGTCAGAAAAATAGGATCACCAGGATGTAAAGGTTCATAATCTTGGTATTGAAGTTGGGGGTGAATCATCGCCTGAATTTCCCCTGCTTCATTTCTCGGATAATCAATCACACCAATGGATTTATAAACTGTGAGTGTGTTATTTTTTGGCAAATCTTTTCCTTGATTATAGTCTTCAAAATAATCTAAAACACTATAAATAAGTTGTTCAGTTTGTTGAAATAATTCCGCATTTAAAATTCCTTGAGGTACAGCACCAACTTCAATCGCAAAACCCAAATCACACAAAGAACGCAGAAACCCACTCCCTTGAGGTTGTTCATGAATATAAACCTTCACCAAAGGATTAACCGCACTCAAATCAGCAGCTAATTTGAGCAGGAAAGGATGCCAATTTCCCAGAATAATACATAATCCCATATTGGCAGTAGTCGTATGGACATCAATAATTGTATCTACAGATTCTTGATTTTCTGGTTGTAATATTCGTTGAATTTCTCGCGCCCTTAATTCTTCATAACTTGAGATATTTGAACTTGATAATTTATCTTGATTAAAGCAACGATTCAGATCCGTATCAATATATCTTGTCCGTGCAGCAATAGCTTTAGGATTACCAAGTAATGATAAAGTTTCAAAACTGCCTCGATGAATTAAATGGGGATATTGCTGAAACTTTTTCACCAAGTAAACTCCCGTTAACTCATTACCGTGATTTCCCCCAACAATCGCCACCCGATGAATTTGATTCATAAATACCTTATTTGTAAGCAACCTAGCCATGAAAGTGAACACATTTTATCAGTCCATAGCCACTTTATCAGGACTTACGCAACTGGCACATTGGTAGGGTGCGTCAGACTGCATAAATTTTGCAAATAAACAGATTATTGATATCTGACGCACCCTACAACTACAACAGATTTTTAGTGTGACACCTGTGTAAGTCCTATTTATGCTGAGATGCTGCATAAATAATTTTCTCACAGTCCAGATGCCAATAGCAAGAGAGTATGATTAATGATGATAAGTTCTTAGATATTCGCTAAAAACAGCAGAAAGAGTATATAGTTTTTGATCATTTTCTAATTTAGTTACTAAAAATCTTCTTGTTAATGATTGTAACCCGTTTATTATATCCATTGATGACAATGATAAAAACTGTTTTATCTCATCTCTAGATATAGGTTGATCATTTTGACTAATTTTTAATAATATCTCTTTTTCAACTTCAGATAATCTCATCCATATTGAATCAAACAGAGTTTTAAAATCTTCTGTTAATATTAAATTATCTTCTTTGATAAATTCTGAAACTTCACCCTGAAAGACATCTTTAATTAAGATGCTGATATATTGTAAATATTTAGGATGACTTTCATATAAGTTAATTAAGTTTAACCAATTTTCCTCATTATTTAAGCCTTGATTTTTTAATATCTCTGTAGCTGAATTATCTAAACCTGATAATTCTAAACAATGAATCGGGTAAAGTTCAGTATCTAAAGAAATCATTTCTTGGCATTTTTCCTGACTGATGAGAATTAAACAACTTTGATGTTCAATTTCTGTAATCATTTGCAGAAAGGTTTTATAATCTTGATATTCAGGTTTATATTGTCCAGCAAATTGACAATTAACAAAGATATTTTCTAGATCATCTAAAATAATCAAACATTTTTTCTTTTTAAGGATATTAAATAATTGTTTTAATTTATCATCTATGGTTGCTTTAGCTTCTTGTTGACAAACATTCAATAAATCATCAATAAGTAAATCTAGGGATTTAGGGAATTTTAAACTTCTCCAGATAATAACTTCAAATTGTTGAATATTTAGATCAATAAATCTTTTCACAAGGGTAGTTTTACCAATTCCAGATAATCCTACAACTGAAATTAAATGAGTGTGTTGATTTAATACTCCATTAGATAAAAGGTTTAATTCTTGTTCTCGTCCATAGAAACGAGTAATTTTAGGTGATAAACTTAAATCATGATAAGCGAATTTAGCTTTTTCCGTATTATTATTTTCTTGATAATTTAATTTTTCATAATTAGAATAACAATTAATATGATTATTATTTCCAAAACTAACAATTTTAGAACAATTTTTAACTCTTTCCAGAGTCCAACAAAAATTAGATTTATTAATATCTTGACCTAGAATTTCAGATAAAAGTTTAAATAAATTCCTACTTTCATCACCAATATAACCCTCATCATAATCATAAATATTGGCAATTTGTCTATAAGTTTTACCCTGAAATAGTTCCTCAATAATCTTTTTTTGCAGATCATCTAAATGTTTATCAGTCTTATTAAATACTAAATTATCCACAAATTGTAAAATTTCTGTAACAGTCATAAAACTTAGATGAATTAACCTTTGTAGCCATTATAACTCAATCTGTTTCTAGATTATCAGGGTTTTTCAGGTATTTTCTTAAAATTTCTTAATAAAATATCAGAGAATATCTCATATTTTCTGGTATGACAAAAAAGTAATTAGGTATAAGAATGATTAATCAGGGTTAATTTAAGCAAAATAATTGCACGAAAACAATGGTTAATCAACTTTATTATGGGGACAATTTAGAAGTTTTAAGACGTTACATTAAAGATGAGTCTGTTGACTTATGTTATATTGATCCTCCTTTTAATTCTAAACGCAATTACAATCAAATTTATAACAATATTGGTGGAGAAGATAAAGCGCAAGCTCAAGCATTTATTGATACTTGGGAATGGGATGATCACGCTATTCGGGGAATAGATGAAATCATTACTAATTATCATGGTTTATTTACTCAACAATGTATTGCTTTAATTACAGGTTTAAGTAATGTTTTAGGGAAAGGAAGTTTACTCGCTTATTTGGTGAGTATGACTTTAAGAATAACAGAAATTCATCGAGTTTTGAAACCTACAGGAAGTTTTTATCTACATTGTGATCCTACCTCTAGTCACTATTTGAAGTTAATATTGGATGCTATCTTTTGTTCTCAGGGTGGGGATTTTTTGAATGAAATTATTTGGAGTTATAAAACAGGTGGAATTAGTAAATATTGGTTTGGCAAAAAGCATGACATAATTCTTTTTTATGTAAAAACTAGTAAAAGACAATATATTTTTAATCAACCCAAAGAAAAGGCTTATATTCCTACACTACGAGGAAGAAATTTTGCTAAAGAAAAGCTTAACGCTCAAACTGATGAAGAAGGATGTGAAACCTGTGGACAAAAGGGCGGTTTTTTTCATTTAGCATCTATGAGAGATGTTTGGAATATTCAACCATTGTTTAGAAATAATCGAGAACGTTTAGGTTATCCTACCCAAAAACCAGAATCATTATTAGAAAGAATAATTAAAGCAAGTTCTAACAAAAATGATGTAATATTAGATGCTTATTGTGGATGTGGTACAACTGTTGCTGTTTGCCAAAAATTAGATAGACAATGGATAGGAATTGATATTACTTATCAAAGCATTAGTTTAATTTTAAAAAGATTAGAAGATAGCTTTGGTAAACAATTTGTAGATACCATCAAACTTCATGGTATTCCTAAAGATATAGAAAGTGCAAAAGCATTAGCAAATAAAGCAGATGATCGCACTCGTAAAGAGTTTGAAAAATGGGCAATATTAACTTATACTAATAATCGAGCCATGATTAACACTAAAAAAGGAGCAGATAAAGGTGTAGATGGGATTGGTTCATTTTATGGTGATAAAGGTGAACTAGAGAAAGTAATTTTTCAAGTTAAATCTGGTAAAGTTAAATCAGGAGATATCCGGGATTTACTAGGAACAATGACCCTAGAAAATGCTAGTATAGCTGTGTTTATAACTTTAGAAAATCCTACAAAAGATATGTTAAAAACCGCCAAATCCGCTGGCTTTTATCAAAATAAATTCATGACTCATAGTTGTGATAAAGTTCAGATTATTACAATTCAAGATATTATTGAAAACAAACAAAAGTTAAATATTCCCTTAATTAATGAAGTTCTTAAAAGTGCAGAAAAACACAAAGAAATCAGAGTTAATCAGATAGAGATGGACTTAGATATTTAATAATTTTTAAAGTAGGTTGGGTTGAGGTAACGAAACCCAACATTTATATCTAATTCTCATCAAACAATTCAATTACTTAACCTAACTGATAATAGCGATAGATCACTACCAAATAGGCATTCTATCCTTCAATTTCCCAATCTTCTATTTTCAAACCTTCAACTCTGACAAATTCCTTAGTATTATGAGTCACTAAAATCAAATCATGAGACAATCCAATAGAAGCAATTAATAAATCATTATAACCAATAGGAGTACCAATATTCGCTAACTGCGCCCGAATTTTACCTGCATTTAAAGCTGAAATATCATCTAAAGGTAAAGAAATAAATACTTCTAAAAATCGCTTTACTTTTGCCCAAACTTGATCAGGATTATCACTTCTCATTGCTCCATAAAATAACTCTAACTTGACAACTGAACAAACAGCAACATCTTCTAGATCAGTATTTTCTAACTTGCGGCGAATAATCAAATCTTCATTAAGATATTTAATACATACATTTGTATCTAACAAATATTTCATTATAATTCAAACTCCTCTAAATCATCAAAAACACCTTCAGAATCTATAGTTAAAGGAGTATCTTTTAAACATCCTGATGTTTCCTCAAAAAAATTAGCAGGCCAACCTTTTCCTTTTGGTTTATTTTCCTGTTGAAAATCAGCACTAGATTTTAAAATAATAGTAATAGTTAAATCAGTATTAACAAGATTTACAGGAATATCTAAATGTAATATTCCATCTTGACCAACATGAGAATTTAAAGTTATTGTTTCCATAGCATTTAATTTACATGGAGTGATTTTTGCTAAGATATACCTAATTATACATCAGATATTTAAAATTGCCAAATTGAACATAATAGTAAGTAGGTTGGGTTGAGGAAACAAAACCCAACATTGATTATCTTTACTCTTATTAACGTTTTTATTCATCTCTATAAAACTCGTCTAAAATAGAATTAATCTCATAATCACTAATATCTTCTTGTTCAGATTTACTGTAAATGGTTAACAATAAAATGCTGGTTTCTGATTCAAGTAAATAAATTACCCGATAACCAGCACTTTTACCTTTTTGAAGATTACTATTTTTGAGTCTAGCTTTATAAATATAAACATCTTCATTAAAACCAGTTAATCTATCTCCTAATAAATTTCCTCTTTGCAGTTCTGTAATGAAAGATTGAGTATCAGAAAGAATATTTCGGTATTTTTTGGCTAAATGTTTTAAATTTCTCTAATATTCAGGAGTTAAATCAATATTAATTAAGAAAGAATCATTCTGCATCAATTCCTTCCCACATTTTTTCTAAAGGGATTCTTTTTCCTGCTTTTGCTTCTTGTAATGCTTTTTTTAAACTTGCTTTAATTTCCACAACCGAAGTATCATCAGGATCAGATTCAATGTCATCTGATACAAGGATAATTACTCTGACTTGACCAGATGTATAAATTTCTAAAGGTTTATCTAATAATAATTGACCTTTTTCATCAATTTTTCCCATGACTTCAAAAGCTTTCATTACTTAACCTCAAATGAATATTAATATAACCATAGCAATGTAAGTAGTGTAACACAAAATATCTTACTTATGAATTAGTTTCTAAATAAATAATCATAATAATTCCAACTCCTCTGTTGTACCATCAAACAAAAGAGTAAATAAGCCAATTTTCTTCATTTCCTCAATGTAAGGAGGGGTTTCACTTTTCCAATGATAAGCTAAATCTCTTAACCATGATTGAGTTAAAGTTATTAAAGTAGATTGATAGATGATTCCTTCGATACTTTTTGGATTATAATGTCCTAAAACCTTTTTTGTGTCCAATCTTGCTACTTCTGTAAAAGTCGGACTCTTAAAGATTCTCATGACATTAGAATTAACAAACATTAAAAAAGGAATATGCTGGTATTGTTCCATTTTTAAGATATTAAGATCCGGGGAAGAATACATAGCGGAAAATCTCACATCTATTATCAAAATAGATTTATCATCTTTATCTTTAGCAGCAATTGCTGGTTGAAAATCAATTATAGTTGGAGGTTGTATTTTTAACATGGTATTTCACCTCTTGTTTAAGAGTTTAATTACTTTTCATACAGGAAATATTTGTACTAAATTTTATCACAATTTATCAATAAAATGTGATCATAATAATTATAACTCCTCTGTGGTGTCATCGCACAAAGGAGCAAATAAGCCAATTTCTTTTATTTCTCCATTTTAAGAAGATATTTGTAAAGTCTCAAGTTGTATAAAGATCCCCCCTAACCCCCCTTAAAAAGGGGGGAACTAGAGTCAAAGTCCCCCTTGGTAAGGGGGATTTAGGGGGATCTCAAGATTGTGCCATAAGACTTTTAAAATATCCTGTTTCACCTCAATTCTGTGGTCTGCTGTAGTATTTATGTCCTGCCATAGCCATTGCCAAAAATCCCCACATAATCATCCCGGCAATACTTAACATCCCGCTATAGATAATTAATTGGGCGCAAGAACTGATACCAATAGCACGGGCAGCACTGAGAAAACTATCAAAACGACCTTCTGTATAATTACTAACGGTAATAAGCAGCAATACTAACCCACTAATATAGGGTATAGCGCCAATCCAACCCAAGGTAAAAAACATATCTAAAATGCCGCTATCAATAACAATCACTTCTATTTGTCCAGTTTTTTCATTCACTTTCCAGATATTTCCAAAGCCGTTACCGACAATATTAGAAAGAGCTAAATTCAGGTTTCTGTCATAAGTTGCTGATCTATCCCTAAAACTACCATCTTTTTCCAGATTAGAAAAACTTTCAAATCGAGTGGTAATGACTTTAGAAAGCGGTTCGATAGTTACCAAGGGAATAACACAGATTGACATCACTAAAATTACGGTAATTAATCGCATTTGAATTTTGGGTTTGACTGAACCAAAAATCATAATTATTCCTAGCAACCAACCGCCCCAACTTGTCCGCACTTGGGAAAGTAAAAATGATAAATAACCCACAGCAGATGCGGGGAAAATTAATGGTCCAGTGCTGGTAAATAATAATAGTAAACCAGCTTGCATTACAGTCCCAAATGGACCAGGTGAGTGTAATGTACTCCAAACGCGCATTCCAAAAGGAATTGGATGTCCAGCACTGGTAAACATTTCCGATTGGATTAGCCAATATCTATCCCATTCAGGAGCGACAACAAATTGATAGACACCGTAAGCTCCCAAGATGAGTACACACCAAATAAATACTCTTTGAAGATGCTGACGATAACTGGGATAATCTCGCCAATTAGAAAATAGGTGAAAAGCAAAAATTATGGGACTTAACCAATCCAAAAAACTCCGAACTACAGGGAGTGGTTGATTGTAAATTAAACCCACTAAACATCCATAAGAAACTCCTATAGCTGCTAAAAGAAATGGTAGTCCCCCTTGACGAAAAGTGCTAGGCAGATGTTTTAAAAAAGTGAATATGGTCAGGAATACGACTAAATAAGGTGCAATTAACATTTGTCTGGTGGGGTCCCAGCCAATTTTATAGTCAACTAAACGAGTGATTAAGGGGGTGAGAAACCATATCCACCAGGTGAAGCCGATATAGTGGATGGGATGCCGTAAGTACAAAAACACGGCTACTAGAAAGGAACTGGCGGGATAAACGAGGCGCAAACTGCCTGTAGTGGTAAAGTAGCAAGCTGTTGTAATTAAGATAAAACCCAGGATGATGATCCAACTTTGGGCTGATCGATCTTGGGGAGAAAATTGTTCTTTTAAAACTGTATTGAAAAGTATTGGTTTGGAAATCATTCTCTATGTTTGCCTATTTTGTATTAGGAAGGAGTATTTAAAGAGGTATTGAACGCGGATAAAGATTCTTAACTCCTGACTCCTGACTCCTGACTCCTGACTCCTACAAGATTGTGTTTTTCTATGTTTCTATATTTTTGATATCCTAACCATCTTCCTTGTAAAGATGCTCGCAATTTTTTAGTGGCAATTTCTCTTTGTTGGGGAAATAGTCTCAGCCATTGACATATTCCTAAACTTTCTCTTGTGCCAACTAAAATTGACCAGGATAAAAATACAATTTGACGCAGGGGCGAAAGATGTTCTAATAAAATTAAGGTTTCGTTGTGGACTAGGTTAATTAATGCGGTGTCGTTAAAGTTGTGGCGTTGATCTTCGTCAAATCGTTGGGCAGGATAGTGATCTACTGCAATGCTGGGATCATAAATCATTTTCCATCCAGCCCGTTTGAGAGTGAGGGCGAAGGACATTTCAAAATGTACTTGTGCGCCTGTTCCTTGCATTCTGTCATCAAAGCGTAGTTTGCCGATCGCCTGGGTACGAAAGCTCATATTCACACCTTTGAGAACATCAACTTCACGGGGTGCGCCTATTCCTAAGTGATGGTTGCCAATGACGCGCCCACACCATTGCAATTTACCAACTGTGGAACAAGAACCATTTTCGAGTTTGTCTCCTTGATATACCCAATCACGACCACCAACGCCACCAATAGCATAATTAACGCTGAAGTGAGTATTGATTTTTGCTAACCAATCCGGGTGAGGGACGGCATCATCATCGGTGATGGAAAGAATGTCTCCCCGGACTTGTGCCAGTCCGGCGTTGAGGGCGGCGACGACTCCGGGCTGGGTGACGGTGACAATCTGTAAGGGGAGGAGGTGGGGCGGAAATTGTTGGAGAAATTGCTGGGTTTCTGTGTCTGTATCTCTGACAACAACGATCGCCTGCTCAACTGATTTAGTTTGCTGTTGCAGTGCTTTCAGACACCGGGCTAGGTCTTGAGGACGGCGATAGGTGGGGATGAGAACTGTGTTTCTCATGGGTGATTAACTCCTCAAATATATTTAGATAGGTTTGTGCCATTGTTGACCAGCTATGTTGTTCGGCAATAGTCCGGGCAACTTTACCCATTTGTTGACGCAGTGAGCGATCGCTATTTAACAACTTCAACGCATCGGCTAAAGCATTAACATCATCACAATCTTCTAAAACGATGCCACAGTCAGAATTAACTAAATCAGCCGCACCAGTAGTAGTGGCGGTAATCACAGGCAAACCTGAAGCCATCGCTTCAATCACTACAAGTCCAAAGGGTTCATAACGGGACGGAAACACAAATAAATCTGCTGCCCGCTGAATTTGAGGCATATCATGGCGATAACCTAAAAAATGCACTCGTTCACTAATATTTAATGCTTTTGCCATTGCCGGATAAGGGCTATCTTGAGTACCACCGACAACTGCTAAATGTAATTCAGGAACTTTTACCAAAGCATGAAGTATGGTATCTAAGTTCTTTCGAGAAATCCGAATATCACCTGCAAATAATGCCAAATTAACATTTTCAGGCAATCCCAATTCCGTCCGAGAACTGACACCAGGAGCAAATTCTTGTAAGTCTACACCATTAGCAACAACCCGAATTTGTGAACGAGGTACACCAATAATTACTAATTCTTGGGCAACTTTTTCTGAGACAGTAATAATAATTTTAGATTGGCGGAAAGCTTGTTTTTCCCAATAAGCATTAGCCGCAGTAAATAACCATTGATAAAAACCATATAAATCTTTGCGAGTGCGAGAAATATGGACAGGAGAACTTAACCATGAACTATGCACAAAATGGACAGCATTTACATCACTTGCCCCCATAGTAATCGCGCCATTGACTTTAATTAAATCCAAATTAGCCCGATTTTTACGCAACCAATCGGCACTTTTTTGAGCAAAAATGAAATTGCGAATAAATTCTGTAGGATACATTTCTACTGGAATACAAATACAATTAACAGCACTATTTTCTGCTAAATCTGGGGCAATTTCACTAGCTAATAATGTCAGATCATGACCACGCCGGATGGCTTCTTGAACTACTTCATAATTAACTCTACCTTGACCATCACCTTTTCTAATTTTGTGAGTAACAATACAAATTTTCACTCATAACCTCTTTTGATTGACTAAATTAGGAAATTTTCCAGATTTTATTCGTTAAATTGGTGGGAATAAAACTAATAATTAAACCCGCTAAAGTTCGCAAATTAAATTTTTGTTCACTTAAAGTTTGCCAAAAATAACGGCGAGCATCTGTGATTTTTTGATCTCTTAATAAGCCAATTCCTAAAGTTGTATTAGCTTCTAACCATTTGGTTTTAAAGTAGGAATGAAATTCCTGTAAATGTTGATCTTCCATAAAAGTTTGATAACAGAATATCTCACTTTTACCTTTACGGATTTTTGCTTGCACACTGCGACTACCACTGAGCATAGTATCAGTTTGTTCATGCTCTCGATATTTGGTTAATTTTTCGGGAACATAGTAAACTCCATAACCGGAAATACAACAAAGATATGTTAAATATAAATCCCACATTCCGTCAACTTTTGAAGGAATATTATCCCAATTAAGCACGCCATTTCTGATTACACAAGCAGCCGCAGTGGGAATACTTTTATCAATTAAGCCAATTTGAGTAAAATTTTTATGAACTCCGGAAGTGATTTGATCACGTTTATAACTGCGGGTATTGTTTTCAGTGGCAGCGACATTAATTTTACTATCACTATCTATAATATATTGGTCACAAAATGCCAGAATTAAATCTGGATTTGCTTCTAAATTGGGGACAAGTTTCGATAAAAAATCTTCATTCCACATATCATCATCATGGAGACTAGCTACATATTTACCTGTGGCAATTTTAAAACCATGAAACTGATTAGCTAACATTCCAATATTTTCTTCATGTCGCCAAAATTTGATCCGTGAGTCTTGATATGATTCTATTAGTGCTTGGGGATTTTCAGAACTACAATTATCAGAAACAATAATTTCTAGATTTTGATAGGTTTGGTTAACAGCACTATTAAGGGCTTGTTTCAGGTATTCGGGGCGATTATAGGTGGGGATAATCACGCTTACCAAAGGTTCAGAGTAGTTAATATTTAACATTGCTTGGAGGATGAGAAAATAAACTATGGAAAACTTGAATGATTGTTTATCTCACTTCATTTTGAATTTGATAATATTGCCAAAACTTGCCATGTTGTTGCAGTAGTTCTTGATATGCTCCCTGTTCTACGATTTTTCCTTGTTCTAAAACCACAACTTTATCGGCTTTAGCTATAGTAGAGAGACGGTGAGCGATCGCAATTACTGTCCGTCCTACAGATAGCTTTTCTAAGGATTCTTGAATTAACCGCTCAGAAACCGAGTCTAAGGCACTTGTAGCTTCATCTAGAATCAGGATTTCGGGGTTTTTCAGCAATGCGCGAGCGATCGCAATTCTTTGTCTTTGTCCACCTGATAACCGTACACCTCTATCTCCTAATTGCGTATTAAAACCCTCCGGCATTTCCAGAATAAATTCTAAAGCATTTGCCAATCGTGCAGCTTCTTTAATTTCTGCTTCTGTAGCTGTTGGTGTCCCATAAGCAATATTATTCCAAACAGAAGTATTGAAAATAAATGTATCCTGACTAACAACCGCTATTTTAGAACGAAGAGTATTTATGTCAAATTTGCGAATATCAACTTCATCTATATAAATATAGCCATCAGTAGCGTCATGGAAGCGAGGAATTAAATCTGCCAGTGTAGTTTTACCAGCACCAGATGAACCCACTAAAGCCGTCATTTCACCTTGTTTAATTGAAAGAGTAATATTATGTAAAACTCTTTGATTAAGACTATAATCAAAATCTACAGATACTAAATCAATTGATCTTTTGAAACCAGAAAATCTCAGTGCGCCATTTTGAAAATAGACTTTATCATCAGTTTTCAACAAATTCTTGATATTTTCCACTGCTCCCGCTTGGGTACTTAAAAAAGCTACTACTCCATTTAAATCTTGAGTCATAGGTATAATGCGAAATAGCACAAAAAAGAACGTCAATAAAGCAGAAACCTTCATGATTCCTGTCACTAGAGCCACGATAATCATACTGATGAGAATCAGCGTTGCTATACTCTCAGCAAGTGGCCTAACTATCAAAGAAATCCAATAAACACTTTTCCAAGTATTAACTATTTTCTGACTTGCTTGATAATACCGTTTTCGCTCAAATTCTTGAGTAGAAAAAGCATGGATTGTGCGGATACCTTCGATAAATTCTAGTGTCCTAGTCGTAAAATTATCATTAGCTATAGTAGTAGCAAAACTACGTTCTCTAATTTGTTTATTTAGTGTAGATAAGCCAACAGCTAAAAGACTAAATAGCAAAATTGAAACTATTGATAGTTTCCAAGAAAGGACAAACAAAGAAATAGAATAGACGATGAGTGTAAAGCTTCTAGTAGTTAAAAAAGCTATACCTCCAAAAATCTGTTTAATTCTCTCCATCTCATTGGTGAGCGTATTAATTAATTCCCCAGATTTTTTCTTGGCAAAATAACTAAGACTTTGAGCTTCTAACTGTTCAAAAACTCGTTTCCGAAGATTATCTACTAAACTAACTTCACTAAACTGGATGCAAATTTGTCCAAAGTAATTAAACGATGCACGTAAACAGGTTGTGATCACGATTAAAGCTGATACTCGATATAATCGCTCATTAGCTGAAGTATTAATTCCTAAAATTAAAATATCAAACCATTCAATTCCCGTTTTTACAGGTTCAGCACCAGGAGTAGTTAAGCTTTGTAAAAATACCAACAAAAATCCTAAACCAAATCCTTCCAAACTTGCAGCTATAGCTGAAAAAACTACAGCTAAAATTGCTATTAGTCGAAAGTGTGTAAATTCTCGTAATATTAACCGATTATTTTGCCAAAAACTTGTAGCTTGCAATATTTTTAGAGTTGACGGAAGAAATTCAGAATTCATAAAAAGCTTGAACGATAATTAAGTACAGAATCATTAATGAAAAGAAAAGAAATATTCTTGAATTGAAGCAACGTGAATCCAATAACTAAAAGCAGAACTATCAAAAAGTTCAAATTCGGTACAAATTCTTGTCTGTATGGTTTTCTCAGTTTTTAATTATGTACATAATTCATGGTTAGAGATATCAAAACAGGAAATAACGCTTAATGAAATCAAGAATATTTTCAGATACCAAGATCCATATTAATCCTAGATAATAAACTAGTGAACCTCAAAGGATATTTGGGATCAATTAATTACTTGATGTTCTTTACTTAAACTGGTTTGGTGTTTTTCTAAATTTAAACTTACCGCATCTTCTAAACACAAAGAACGATTATTGATTAGACAAAATTTTCCCTGCAATAAGTTCAATACATTAGATAAATTATTCAAAATGAATGTACCTAAAGTAATATTCAAATCTGTCATTTCCTGTTTAGCGATCGCACTAAACTTAATAGCCTGAAAAAGTTGCCCATTTTCTCCCACATACCACTCATAATCAAACAACAACTTAGGAGAATATATCTGTATAGTTATCAATCCTCCTAGTATGACTGGACTCATAAATAGTATTGAAAATAAAGCCCAAGTCCAATCAATTATTATTTGTAAAGTCTTGAAAATTTGATTACGCTGTTTCGATAATTTTTGATCTCCAGAAATATTCATAAATATAGGCTTGTTAGCTTTTTGACAAGCATTTGCCCAAACCTTTAATAAAGAATATCCAATTTTGGGGTCTATGCTGACTAAGTTAACTGGAGAATGTTTTAAACATTCTATTAAAGATTCTTCATTTTCTAGTGCAGCTAAATGGAGTTGTGAAAATTTTTCAGAAGCTTTCACCAATAATTTTCCTCTCCGCCATTTTAATGAGCATGACAAGAAGTTAAAATTTTCAGATTGCTGGGGGACAATAGAGTTATTATTTAGACTAGAAATGACTGAGATTGACATATATTAACAGTGATAAAGTAGTAAAAGATTGACTTAACATTTACAATTAGGAAATTAATATTTCCTCAACCGAACATTATTGTATAGGAGTCCTATAGCAATGATTAAATATGACAACAGGAAATTAGGGACACTGATATTTCTTCTCAAGAGTAGTCATCCCAGAGAAGATACTAAATTTTTACAACCCTCAAAAATTACTTCAGTTTTGTCTTGGAGATTTTGATCATGGGGTTCAATCTCTAGAATATAAGAATCTCGATAAATAAATCATCAAGAAACAACTTCTTTATTCACTCTTTAAATAAAGATTACTTTTTTCTTCCCAATATTAAGATATGGTGAAATGAATTAATCGTCACTAAATCAAAATAAATCTCGCTTTTGTACTTACAAAACATATTATTAATTACTTATTGGATAACAAAAATAAATATAAAGTGTATTCGTTATGCAACAAAAATATTTTGTATATTTAATGGTAATTTGTCCACCTACTACAGTAATAAACTGAAAATTAAAAAAGCAAATAATACCAATTTGTTAGCAGAGGTTTAAATATATGACTCCTACTTAAGTAGATAAACAGAAAAAATTAAAGGTATGTGAAGAAAAGTAAAATCACTCAAAACTCTCTTCCTGTTCCCTTACCACAACGACAATTTTTAACGCCTACCTACTTAATTTGTGAATGAGGAGTCAAATTACAGCACTTAAGGTACAGTTTTTATATTCAAATCCGTAGGGGCGGGATTTCCCCGCCCTCTCGATTGTATGTCCTTAGAGCGAAAACCGTTGTATTTTCGTCGAACTCACCTTAATTAGAGTTCAATAAATAATTTATCTTGAATAGTCAAGACAAAAACCCCTGCCTTAGACAGGGGTTAATATATTTTATTTGGTCAAATAGTCAGCAAATATTTTGCTTTATTCTTCCATTGCTGGTTGTAAAACTAATTGTTTTGGCTTTACATAAGGTACATAGGTGCTATCAGATGGAGATACGCCATTAGCTACAACCCCAATCAGATTTAACCTACTCAACATCCCTGTGGCTTGATTAAGTTGGGTGCGTGTCACTTTACCAATACTTGCCATCATCACCACACTACGACAGGATGATGCCGTAAGCATAGCATCTACTAATCCAAGCACAGAAGGGGCATCTATGATTACCAAATCATAATTTTCTTCAAATGCAGCCATTAATTTAATCATCCGAGGAGAACTCAAAAGATGGGCAGGATCGGTCGGAGTTGGCCCGGCTGTTAAAATATCAATGTAAGACGACCCAGAGTAAGGAACACTGATATGATTAGGTAGATTAACTTCACTTTCTAATAAACTAGAAAGTCCTTGTTCATTAGGAAGATTTAACTGTTTGTGCAGATTAGGATCGCGTAAATTGGCATCAATTAGTAAGACTTTTTTATGTAGACGAGCCGCACTCATAGCTAGACCTAATGCCAAAGCTGATTTACCATCATCGGGTAATGCTGATGTTACCATTAATGATCTTAAATCTGAGACTTGATTGAGCAGTTCAATATTTTTGTAAATGAGATCAAGTGATTCCCAACGGGGAGAAGATTGTAATACTTGAATTGTCCAAGGTGCGAGAACTTCTGGCTTGCCAAATGGCAACTTTATCATGGATTCTCTGGGTCTGGCAGGCGGCAATTTAGGAGTTGTTCCTAATAATGGGAGAGCAGCTTGTTTTTCTAATTCCGCAGTTGTATGTACAGCGTCATCAGATGCTTCACGAATAAAGGCAGCAATTCCTCCTAACATTAACCCAATTACTCCTCCTAACAAGAGATTTTGTCTCATGTTCGGCCCAGTATGCAAACCTTCTTGGGGTTCTTCTACTACTTCCCAATTAAATCCACCTTTAGAAAGTTCTTGGCGTAATTTTTGTTCTGCTCTTAATAATTGTTCTAATCTTTCTCTGCTAAATTGTAGTTGAGGGAGAATGCGATTGTAATAAGCCAATAGAGAAGGAAACCGCTTGAGGTCGGCTTGTAATTCTTTCTCTTTTGCTGCTAAGGTTTGATCGCGGGCGGTTAATGCAACGATAGTAGTTTGGGTTTCTACTAATTGACCTGTGAGATTAAGATCAATTTGTCCTAGTTGTCCTTGTTCTAAAAGATTGTCTCCTGAACTAAAGGTAGGATTGGTCTTTTCTCCTAAAGTTCTGCTAACTTCTTTTTGTAAAAGTTGTTTTTGACTTTGCAGTTGTTCGTTGAATTTTTGAACGCTGGGAGTATCATCTGTGAAACGTAAACGTTCTTGTGCTAAAGCCAGTTCTGTTTTTTGGATTTCATTGAGTAAGCTTTGGTAGCGGGTAGACTGACTCAGACGAGAAGAAACTAAGGCATTTTGTGGAGAACGGTTCAGTTGTGTTTGCAAAGATTTTTGTTTTGCTAAGGCTTCTTCATACTGGGAACGAGTTGTTTGTCGTTCCTGTTGAACAGTATTTAAAGCTATCTCTACGGTTTTAGCTTGAGCATCTGGATCAATTAAATTTTGACTTCTGCGAAATCTTTGGAGATTTGCTTCGGAAGCGCTTACTTCATCAGTAGCTTTTCTTAATTGATCTCTGATAACTTGCAAGCCTTTTTGTAAGCGTGAATCTTGCTGTTGTTTATTGTATTCTAAATAAACTTTCTGAATTGTCTTGAGAACTTTTTGAGTTTTTTCTGGATCATTATCGGTGTAATCAACTTGAAATATTTTAGTAGCAACATTATCCTCTGGAGTCTTAATTTGAGTAAGAACTAAGGATTTTTTTAAATTCATTACGGTTAAGTCTGGATATTCAGTTTTAAGTTGATCAACTGCTTTTTTAATCAGTCCAGAACTCTGCATCAAGTTTAATTGAGTAGCTGTATCTACCTCGATATTAGCATCAGTAAATTGACTTTCGGTGTTATCTACTTCTTTCTTGCCTTGATAGTTAGGTTCTACTAACAATTGCATTGTGCTTTTGAAGCTGGGTGGAGTTTTTAATGTGATGATGCCAGCAATAGCCGTAGAACTGAGCAATACTAATAATAACCAGGGAAATCTTCGCAGAATTACTGCAAACATTTGTCCATAACCTGGTTCTGTTTCTGATGCTGGATTTATATTGGGATTTAGACTAGTTTGAACCACTTTTATTATCCTTATCTGCGATACACGACGCAAACACCTAAAAAATTAAATGAATTAGCGATGCACACCTCCAATACTGCAAGGCAGAATTAAAAATTAAAAAAGCAAATTATCAAAAAGAATACAGAAGTCAGGAGTCACAATTCAGAATGAATTATGACCGAAAAGCGGATGTATAATTGGGTTTAAGACCCCACTAATTCATAGATTTGCTGGTCTTTAATTCGTGGTGGCTATGAATCCCGCACTAATTTATTCTGACTCCTGGTTACTGACTCCTGACTCCTTCTTCATATAAGCTTTCTCGGAACTTTTAATGATGAGTTATTTTTGCCATGCTGCACTAGCTTGATCAATAACTTGCTCAACTTTACTAAAGAATGACTGTTCTGAGAAATTACTAACAGCATGATTACGGATAGTTTCGTAATCCCAAGATATTCCTCCAGCTTCTAGTAAAGCTGCTTGTAAAGAGCATGGTGCTTGTCTTTTGAAAAATACACCTGTTTTACCTGGTATTTGAGTGTCTAAGACTCCTCCGGCTCCATAAGCAATGACTGGTGTACCACTGGCGTTTGCCTCGACTGGAACTAATCCATAATCTTCCAAAGCCGCAACAATAATTGATTTGGCTTTAGAAAATAAGTCTTTACGTTCTTTATCACTGACATGACCTAGAAATTGGATGTTGGGTAATGCCTGGGCTTTTAATCTTTCTTGTTCTGGTCCATCACCTGATATTAATAAGTTCCAGCCTAACCAATTAAAAGCTTCGACTATTATATCAAGACGTTTATAACTTATCATCCGCGCCGATGCCAAGTAGTATTCTTCTTTAGTATCGGAAAAAACAAAGTTGCTAGTATCAATTGGATAGTTAATGGCGATCGCTTGTTTGTGATAAATTTTTTGAATCCGTTGGGCAACAATACTAGAGTTAGCGATGTAGAGATCGGGTTCTTGAGCATATTTCAGGTCTACATCTCTCATCATTTGAAAGATTTTTTCGATGAGAGGAGCAAAGTATCTATAGTCTCCGTATTCCCGTAAATATGTTTCTGTATCCCATAAAAAGCGGGTAACATTATGACAAAAACAAATATGTTTTGCTTGGGGATTTTTCCGTACTGCTTTGGCAAAACTGGTGCTACTGCTGATAATTAGGTCATAATCTTGAAGATCCAAGGAACGAAATGCGGGAAAATATAAGGGGGCTAACATCCGAAAATATTTGGTTGCACCAGGAATTTTTTGTAAAAATGTGGTGTTGATAATTCGTTCACCTAAATCAATACTTTTTTGCGGGTCGTATAATGAGGTGAAAATGTCAGCGTCGGGATACCGTTTACACAATAATTCAAATACGCGCTCTGCTCCACCGCGTTGGGTTAAGTAATCATGGACGAGAGCTATTTTCATTTTTTCTTGATAATTTGGTAGTTGATGATTGGTTTTAATATTTATTGGCTAGTAATTAAATTTTTAATGTTGTATTACTAGGTTGTATCAGTTGTTTGGTATCAATTATTTTATGTTGTTTAATAAGGTGTTGAATCATGGAAAACCTCGCAAGATTATCAAAATAATCTCTGTCATTTATTGTATATATGTGAATTCAGAGGTTAAATGAAAGTATCAGGAAACCTCTGAATTATTTTGACGCTATAGCAGGAGTCAGGAGTCAGGAGTCAGGAGTAAAAACCTGTTGTGGATGAAGTTGCATGAATACCTACGGTACGTTAGAACAATTCATATCCTGATCACCTTGACGGTTGCTATTTTTGGAAAACTATTTTGTTAGTGTTAAAGTTCTCACAGGAGCAAAGTAAACTGTTTGTTCAGCGCGTAATTGATCACAAAGTCTACCTTCTGGTAGTTCCACGTCATCATAAGTGAGGACTTGATCTTTAGGAATATCACGCTTTAAGCGACATCCTTCGGCTAAACCCATTGGGAGTAGGTTTTGTTGTTGCACAATTGGGGAATTTTCACATTGCCCATAGGTCATGTAATAACCAATACCATCAAGGGTTGCTCCGGCTTGGAGGTCAGTTTTGGCGGTGGTGACGACATCAACAACGGGACCGGCGATTGGTGCAAGCACAGCATCATGGAAGAGAACCGCCCGGGCTACGGAGAGGGGAACTTCAAAATGGCACAGGTGATAGGGAGTGTAGAAGCTGTAGAGGGGGCCTTCACCGAGTTTATAAAGGTTGAGGTAGTGACGTTGTTTGGGGTCTTCGTGGGTGGCAAATACGAATACTCCTGGACCGGGTTTAGTACCAACTACGTAATCAACGATACCGCCTAGTTCTTGGAGTTGGTCAATGTCGTACATTTTGGTCATTTCATCTACATGACCGGTGTAGTCATATCCCAACATTCCCCGCTTGGCTACTTTCATACCTGTGCCGTTGGCGACTATGGCTTGCTCAAAGGAGATTTTTGTACCATCGGCAAAGCTTGTTACCATAGCGGGATTTTGTCCCCAACGTTGGGCAAAACCGGCTTGGGTGGTGGGGTTGCGGTAGGGGTCTTGTAAGCCTTTGATGTTACCGCAGAGGAGGGGCTTTAAACCGATGCTTTTGACAAAGCGGTAGAGGTTCATTTCTACCCCTGGCTGGTCGCCGTCACAGGCGCTCAGGACGACTCCAGCGCGGTCTGCATGGACTTTGAGGATGGGGCCAATTGTGCCATCTAGTTCGGCATTCATGAGGATGATATGCTTGTGATGAGCGATCGCACATAACACCAAATGAGCCGCGTATTCAATTGTCCCAGTGACTTCGATGATTGCATCTATGCCATCTGCTTCACACAGGAGCATGGCATCTTCGGTGATTGCATATTCATTTTGAGCGATCGCCTCTTCTAAATCAGCCAAATTAGCAACAATTTTGATATCTTCAATTCCTGCTTCTAAATAAGCTCGTTTAGCGTTATCAATGTGACGATTAGAAATAGCCACCAACTCCATTCCTGGCACAGAATTGATAATTTGATTAGCAATTCCTCGACCCATAAAACCAGCACCAATCATGGCAACTTTAACTGGTTTACCTAATGCCGCTCGTGCTTGTAAAGCCTTATCAACAATAATCATGATTAAACTCCTATCAAAATAGATTCTAGTAAAGGCCAATTGCGATCTTTATCAGACATTTCTGTTGCACTCAATGGCCAGGAAATTTCTAAAATTGGATCATCATAACGTAAACCCCGTTCATATCCAGGAGTGTAAAATTCACCCACTTGATATACAACTTCTGCGCCATCTGTTAAAGCTTGATAACCATGAGCAAACATTTCTGGAACATAAAGAGCGCGACGATTTTCTGCACTCAGTTCTACACCAATATGCGCTAGATAAGTGGGAGATTCAGGACGCATATCCACAATCACATCATAAATAGCTCCTTGAGTACAGCGAATTAATTTTGTTTCGGCTGCGGGGAGAGTTTGATAATGCATTCCTCGCAATGTGCCTTTTTTATGATTAAAAGAAAGGTTACATTGGGCAACTGTTGGTTTTAAACCATGAGCAATAAATTCATCAGCGCAAAAAGTCCGAGCAAAAAAACCACGAGAATCAGGCTTTTCTTCTAAGTCAATAATGAAAGCACCAGCGAGTTTAGTAGAGGTAAAAATCATAGCTGTTTATAAGGTTTTTGTTGAAATAAAAAATGGTTTTGCTGTTGCGTTTATACCTTGAATCCTAATTGGGGATTTATTTTGGGAAAGGTATGATCATGATATTTGTTTATTTTCTAAGTTGCTTGATTGGTAAATTTTAATTTCTCTTTCTTGTTGTGACATAACATTTTCCAAAATTGACGTAGCCACTAAACCAAAATAAGGAATAATGGTGGTAACTGCTATGATTGGCCATCTTCTTAAAGCCCCGAAGAAAATTCGCCAATTATTATCAGTTAAATGCCGAAGAATTAATTGGCTACAAAATGATTGAGAGTATCCTATTTCCTTAAGCTTGATATTAACTTCGGGTGAATAAGTATATTGCATTTTCAGCAATACTTTTGGTTTTACCATCCAATGACTAGCACCAAAAGCATTTTCTAACAAACTATCTTTGGTTACTTTGACACTGCCATGAAAAGCACAAAAACCAGTTAAATAGACCTGGTAATCTAAGTTTTTCACACCATTAGGCCATTTTTGGAGAGCAGCTTGAGCTAATTCTGTTTTGTATACTTGAGCAGACATTAGTTGTACACCAGAGCGATTTTCCTGTATACAACGCTCAAATGCCGCTTTGCCATTATGCTCGACTTGTTCATAATTAAGCTCATAACAGCGTTGATATAATAATTCACCTGTTACTTCATGACGACAGGAAAAATTCAAAAGCAGTAATCCTAAATCTGGCTCTTTCTTTAAGGTATTGATGATATAAGAGATCGTTGTATCAGCGATAATGTCATCATCGCTAATAGTCCAAACATATTTACTTGTTGCTGCTTCAATGCAATAAGTAATATTTTTCATTACGCCAACATTTTCACTACTTTTATTGATATGAAATGTTGTAGTTGGTAACAATGACTGCCATTTCTTAACTATTTCTTGTGTATGATCTTCTGAACAATTATCAGAAACAATAATTTCACATTCAGATTCATAACCTTTGATAGATTTAGCTAACCAAGCCAACTGTTTATTTAATAATTCCGCACGATTGTATGTGGGTATCGCAATGGTCAGTAATGCATTCATAGTAGAGAAACTCTTATTAAAAGTGCGAATGTTTTTGGCTATTATTTTCCATCTTTAAACTAAGCTACCAGTTATTGATTGTTGACTTATTTTGGGAAAGGTATCATCATGATATTGTGTACAAAGTTCAGGTCTTTTAGGAGATTTAGCCGTGTATGTGAAAAATATAGTTGACCGTTCTTGGATTCTCACAGTCCCATGATGTAAAATATTTCTGACATCGGCAAAAATCACGGTTCCAGCTTTACCAGGACATGATTTCCAAGCTGATTTAGGAATAACTTTCATCATTTTATCATCGTTAATTCCCAAAAAATTAACACGCCATAATTCATAATCAACTTGATAATTCTTAACTTGCTCTAAAACATTAGTCGGTAGTGGAATATATTCAAATGGTCCATGTTCTTCAGTCACATCATCTAAATAGATAATAACTTTAATCATCCGTCTATCTTCAGAATCTTTATGCCAGAGTAAAGTTTCCGATTGTTTTTCATTAGGGAAGTCTTTCCGCACATGAACACCATGAAAAGCGATAGGTAAACCTATATAATGCTCAATGATATTTTGTAGTCGGGATTCCATTCCCCAATTAAAAAATTCCGATAAATCTGTAACCGTATAAATTTGTGGTAATTTGTATCCGGCATGAATATCTCTAGGATTTACCATCCTATCAGTGCAACTATTAGCAGTCGCTAACATTGTAGCCGTAGATGAAAAACCTAAATCTTCCAAGGATGTAATGTAAACACCTGATGTTTTTAGAGTATCAACAATCAATTTATCTCCTGGATCAAGAGCAGGTAAATTTATTTGATGTTGCCAAAGCTTCACTTTATAGTCTAACTCATCTTTTAAGACTGAGATTTTTTCTGTAACGTTATTAATCACAATCCAAATACCTCCCAATCAAAGTTTTTTTGTATAAACAATTGGTGATTTATCCCTGATATTTTCTGACTTCTGAAGTCGTTGTTGTCTCCATTTCTGCTTCTGCTACTTTAAATTCTCTCATTGGTATTAATTCCAATGCTGCCACACTAGCTAAACCTAAAAAGGGAACTACTGTCTTAATAGCTGATACAGGCCATCTTCTCATTGCTCCTAAAAAGACTTTCAGGTCTACTTCATGGTAGTTTTGTAAAAGCATCCGACAACAATATGCTTTAGAATAACCAACTTGCTCAAGTTTTAAAATAACTTCAGGGATATGTTGGTATTGCATTAAAAGTGCAGACTTAGGTTCTTTTTGCCAATAACTAACACCAACAACACATTCTAAATAGATATCTTTAGTCACAATGACTTTGCCATTAGCAGCACAATAACCGGCTAAATATGCTAAAGATATCCAATTATTACTAGCAGTTGGCCAAATTTGGAGAGCGTCTTTAATTAAATCAGCACGATATACTGTAGCCGTTAGAAAAATTACTGCTCCTACACTTTTACTAAAACAATGTTCAAATATTGCTTTACCATCACTTTTACCATCTTCAGTATCCGCATCAAACCAGCGATTACCAACTATTTTTGGTGGATGTACTGCTTCACCAGTAATTTTGTTTCGACCAGAAAAATTCAGAAATAATAATGATAAATCATCAATATTTTTAATTTTATCTATCACATAGGCAACTGCTCTTTCCTGAATTGGATCATCATCACCAATTGTCCAAACATACTTGGTTGTTACAAAACTTAGGCAATGAAAAATATTTCGCATTACGCCGATGTTTTCAGGATTTCTATTTGATTTGAATGTGATATTATTGAGAATATTTTGCCATTTACTAATGATAGATTGAGTATGATCAGTAGAACAGTTATCAGAAACTAAAATTTCACACTCTGATTCAAATCCTTGAATAGCTTGGGATAACCAAGTTAATTGTTTATCTAGTAATTCGGCTCGATTGTAAGTAGGAATAGCAATAGTTAGGAGTTTGTTCATGGTTTTTGATG
Source organism: Dolichospermum sp. UHCC 0259 (assembly GCF_009711935.1). GTDB lineage: Bacteria > Cyanobacteriota > Cyanobacteriia > Cyanobacteriales > Nostocaceae > Dolichospermum. Next base: position 34,563 of record NZ_VIKX01000124.1, read on the forward strand.
CAAAAAATATTTTATATGGTTAATAGAGGAAGATTTTATTTTTTATTTAATTGCTTAGGTGTGAGATATTTGTTGATGATTTTTTCTGATTAAAATTCAATTGATAGATAAATTTGCCTACCAATTGCAAGTAAGTAATTATAATATTTGTGGCTAGAACTGGCCATCTTCTTAAAGCACCTAATAATATTTTCCAATCACTCAGTTTGAAAATATTTTCTAGAATCATGCCTTGACAAAATTTAGCAGAATATCCTAAACTTAGCAATTTCAGATAAATTTCTGGGATGTAGACATATCGCATCATTAATGACCAGCGAGGATTTTCTTCTAGGGAACTAGCGTGCATTGTACATTCCAAATAATTATCTTGAGTAACAATGATATTTCCATGAGCCGCACAAAATCCAGTCCAATAAGCTTGGGATGCTAAATTTTTATAAGAAGTGGTCCAGTTTTGCAAAGCTTGTTGCACAAGTTCGGTATTATAAATGGTAGCTGTCATGAATAGTACGCCACCAAAACTGCCCTGTAGATACTTTTGAAATACAGGTTTACTATCAACAATAATTTCATCACTATCACTAGGAAACCAGTGTTTTACCAAAACTTTATTTGTGTTTTTATCTCGTCCACAACAGTTGAGAAACATCAGTGATAAATTGGAATTTTCTTTAATTTTATTGATAACATAAGCTAGAGTCCTTTCCTGAATTGGATCGTCATCTCCCACTGTCCAAACATATTTACTACCAGCAGCTTGAAGACAAAAGGCAATATTTGGCATTAACCCTATATTTTCCCGATTTCTATTCGCTATAAATACGGTTTTACTAAAAGCAGATTGCCATTTTTTGACAACTCCTGGTGTATTATCTGTTGAGCAATTATCGGAAATAATAATTTCACATTCTGATTCAAAACCTTTGATTGCTGTTGCTAACCAAGCTAGTTGTTTATCTAGCAATGCAGCACGATTGTATGTAGGAATAGCAATAGTTAGTAACTTTTGCATTATATGGTAATTCTGGTATGATGATATTAGTTGGTGTCTAAAAAAGGCTTTTAAATCGAATATCTTGAATTAAGAAAATTCAATTTAATCCACCTTGATGCAATAATGTTCGGTTAAGGAAATGTAGAAATTTAGGTTAGGTTGACGCAAGGAAACCAAAAAAAATTATTAATCAAGTTGGGTTTTGCTGTCGCGTAACCCAACCTACAATATTTTCGGAATTTTCAGGAATAAGTTAATAATTTTCCTGTTTGTTCCAGAAGAAATCTTTGTCAATTTGTTCTGTGCGAATTAAATATTCTAATTGTTTAAGACGAGTGAATCCTCTAGACAAGAAAGTATCTTCGGTCATATCAATTTGCTTGAATAAACTAAATAGTTGTCCAGCCCCTTTTTGAGCATTCCAATCACACTTAAATCCAGGTAAAATTGTGTTGATCTTTTCAAAAGATACTCGATAGCTACGATTGTCTGAACCGTTATTACCAAAAGATAATTGACAACCAGGGAAAACATCGGCAACAATTTCTGCTATTTCTTTAACTCGATAGTTATTGCCTGTATCACCAACATTAAAAATTTGATTGTGAATAATATCTCTTGGTGCTTCCAAGGCACAAACGATGGCTTTACAAATATCTAAGGCGTGAACTAATGGCCGCCAAGGTGTACCATCACTGGTCATTTTAATTTCTTTTGTAGTCCAAGCTAACCCCGCCAAGTTGTTTAAAACAATATCAAATCGCATTCTGGGGGAAGCACCAAAAGCAGTCGCATTCCGCATGAAAGTAGGGGAGAAATCATCATCAGCTAATGGTTGTAAATCTCTTTCTACTAATGTTTTACATTCGGCGTAAGCTGTTTGCGGATTAACTGGTGATGATTCTGTAATATCACCTTCACTAGCTACGCCGTAAACACTACAGGAGGACATATAAACAAAGCGGCGGATACCTACTGATTTTGCCAAATTAGCTAGACGAACTGAACCTAAATGATTAATATCATAGGTAATTGTGGGGGATAATTGTCCAGTAGGATCGTTGGATAATTCTGCCATGTGAACGATAGCATCTACGCCTTCTAAATCTTCGGGATTGATATCACGAATATCTTTATTTAGGGTTTTAGCTGTGATGTTAGTGCCGTTATATAGCCAACCAACTTTATAAAATCCAGTGTCAACTCCCAGAACTTCATGTCCTTTTTGCATTAATAAAGAAGGCAATAAAGAACCAAGATAACCTTCTGTTCCAGTTACTAAAATTTTCATGATGTTAAAGTTTTTGATGTGGGAAATTAACTTGTTTCTTGAAGAGTCTGTAGGGAAGAATATTTCCAGAATAATTAACCGCAGATAAACGCAGATGAACACAGATAAGAGATGATTGTGTTACGCTACTAAACTGTGTAAATGGGTGGGTTCTGGTATTTGCTTAACTATGGCTTTACCAATTTCTAAGGAAGAGGTTGCAGCGGGTGAAGGTGCATTGCAAACATGAATGGAATTATCACCTGCAATGATTAAGAAGTCATCTACCAGAGAACCATTATTCATTAATGCTTGAGCGCGAACTCCTGCATGGGTGGGAATTACATCTGCGGCTTGAATTTCGGGAATTAGTTTTTGCAAACTTTTGACAAAGGCTGCTTTACTAAAGGAACGAATGATTTCTTGAATCCCTTCGTCGGCGTGTTTTGCTGCTAGTTTCCAAAAGCCAGGATAGGTGATCACTTCGGCAAAATCTCGCAAGTCAAAGTCGGTTTTTTTGTAACCTTCGCGTTTGAGGCTGAGAACTGCATTGGGACCCGCGTGAACGGTGTTATCAATCATCCGGGTGAAATGCACGCCCAAGAAGGGAAAATCTGGGTTAGGAACTGGGTAAATGAGAGTTTTCACCAAATAACGCTTTTCGGGGGTAAGTTCGTAATATTCACCGCGAAAGGGAACGATTTTAGCTTCAGGATTAGCTTTACCTAATTTGGCAATGCGATCGCTATGCAATCCGGCACAATTAATTACAAATCGAGTTTCAAAACTGCCCTTGTTAGTTTCTAATACCTGATTTTTGCCACTGCGGACAATTTTCAAAACTTGGGTATTGAGACGTAAATCTCCCCCTTGATTGCGAATTAATTCCGCATATTTTAAACAAACCTGTTTGTAATTGACAATTCCTGTGCTGAATACCTGAACCCCACCAACACAACTAACATGAGGTTCAATTTCTTTGACTTCTTCAGCACTAATTCTTTTAACAGGAATGCCGTTTTCTAAACCGCGTGTGTAGAGATTTTCTAAGCGAGGTAATTCTTGTTCATTACTAGCAACAATTACTTTACCACAAACTTCATGATCAATATCATATTTCTGGCAAAATTCTACCATTGAACGGCTACCATCACGGGAAAATTTAGCCTTAAAGCTTCCCGGTTTATAGTAAATTCCCGAATGAATTACACCGCTGTTATTACCAGTTTGATGAAATGCCCATTGGCTCTCTTTTTCTAAAACTAATATTTTGGCATGGGGATAACGCTCTCCTAAAGCCATTGCGGTGGAAAGTCCAACTATTCCCCCACCAATAATCGCAAAATCGTACATTAGTAATCTTTCCCTAATCCAATATCTCAAATCCAAAATTGCTATTACCAAACTTGCCAAGGAGCTTTACCACTTTTCCATAGCTCCTCTAGATAGTTTTTATCTCTTAATGTGTCCATTGGTTGCCAGAAACCATCATGTTTGTAAGCCGATAATTGTTCTAAATCAGCTAACTTTTCTAATGGTTCTTTCTCCCACACAGTTGAACTATCAGCAACAAAATCAATTACCTGTGGTTCTAAAACAAAATAGCCACCATTAATCCAAGCACCATCACCTTCAGGTTTTTCTTTAAAACTGGTAATTTTAGTTTGTTCTTGTCCTAGAGAAATTGCGCCAAATCTTCCTGCTGGTTGCACTGCGCTGAGTGTTGCTAATGTCTTTTGTTCTCGATGGAATTTAATTAATTCTGTAATATTAATATTACTTACACCATCACCATAGGTAAAGCAAAAGGTTTCATTGCCAATATGTTCACGAACTTGCTTTAAACGTCCACCTGTCATTGTATTATCACCTGTATTTACTAAGGTGACGCGCCAGGGTTCAGCATATCCAGAATGGACATTCATTTGATTAAATCGCATATCAAATGTCACGTCTGACATATGTAAAAAATAGTTAGCAAAGTATTCTTTAATGATGTACCCTTTGTAGCCGCAACAAATAATGAAATCATTAATACCATGAGCAGAGTAAGTTTTCATGATGTGCCAGAGAATTGGCTTACCACCAACTTCAACCATTGGTTTGGGTCTGATACTGGTTTCTTCACTTAACCTTGTACCCAGACCTCCTGCTAAAATTACTGCTTTCATGTAGTTACCTCAAAAATTTGCAGATGGATGATAATTTCAACTGATGGAAATGAAGAGAATGCACAGTGATGGTAAAAAAATAAATAATTTTTTCTTTCTCTTTCTTAGGTAGATAAACATAATTTAACTGTTATTTTCTAGAAAATCATAAAGAATAAGTAAATTAAGATATTTTATCTGTAAAATATTTATAGAAGGAGTCAGGAGTCAGAATAAGAAAGAAGGAGAAAGAAGGAGAAAAAGAGAAGAAGGAAGAAGGAACAAGGAAAAGAAGGAAGAATAATAATAAGCAGTAAAAGTGTTTTTGTGTTTGTCTTTTTTCGTGAATTTTGTGCCTTATTCAAGCCACATTCCGCTATAGTAATTTTAATCACAAAAACAAAAACCCCCAATTTCTTAATGAAGTCAGGAGTGAATTTTAACTATTATTTTTTACAAATTATTCACACTTTAGATGATTTTAATTCCTTCCTTCTTTCTTCTTCTTCCTTTCTTCTTCTAACTCCGAACTCCTAACTCCTAACTCCGAACTCCTACTAGATCAATTACTTTGTCCAGAGAGAATTGAGTTAGATAATAAACTGTCACATTTATTAGCAATAACGATACACATACTACTTAAGGACTGTTGATAATTATCCATATCATTTTGCTCCAAAGCAACTTTAGCGGCTGTTTCTAAATCTGCAACTACTGCTCTAACATGATTTTTGTCAGCTATACCTTCTCCATATTGTGCTAGTTCATAGTAAGCCATCCCACGTTTTAGGTAACCTTTAGCTAATCGAGGATTAAGTTTTAATGCTTCACTAAAATCAGCGATCGCCTGTTTGTATTCTGTGGCATAATTACTACTGTATTGCGCCATTTGATACCGCACCAAACCCCGTTGAAAGTAAGCATCTATTTTAGCTGAATTGAGCCTAATGGCTTCAGTAAAATCAGCAATTGACCTTTGGTATTCTGGAAAAGAATTATTGATGTATTTAGTAGTTTCAAATCTGACAACACCCCGTCTTATATAAGCTTCTGCATCAGTTTTATCTATACCAATGGCAGTATTAAAATCAGCGATCGCTTGTTTGTATTCTTTATCAGGATCACTACTATAATCAGCCAGCATATAATAAGCATTACCCCTATTTATATATGCTTTAACTTCTTGAGGATTCAACTTCAAAGCTTGGTTATAATTAGCTAATGCCGCTTCATAATTATTCAAATTATATTGGGCATTACCCAAATTTATATACCCCTTAGCAGATTGAGGATTCTTTTTAGTAGCTTCGGTAAAGTTGACCACTGCTTGTTCATAATCTTGTTGTTGATAAGCAGCATCACCGCGCTGGTAGTAATCCGCAAAAGAAAGACTTGCCAAATCACCAGTTTGATTAGGTGTCCGAGACATCAAACTTTGTTGAGTATAAGGATTTTGCGCCACAAAAGGACGGGTAAATTTAATCATGACATCCAAATAGCCCAAAAGACCCAATCCCATCACCCCAAAAATCACACCATATAACTTCCGATTTAATTTTTTACCAGAGGGAGGATGATAAAACTGCTGATTAGCTATAGGTTGCCAATGATACACCGGAGAATTTGATTTTAAAGGCTGTGTAATGCGTGGAGTCGGAATATAGCGACGTTTAGACTTAGGTTTAGCGCGTGGTTGCAAATGTTGTTTAGAAGCGATCGCCACCAATGACGGAAATGGATCTCTCCCACCCAATCTTTTAGTCCGCACACACCAAGGACACTTCTCCAAATGATTATGATAAAGATGCTGAGGATTCACCCGACAAATCATCAAACTCTCCTCCACCGCCGTTAAAGCCGACAACCAAGTTTGAGCATTAGGGCGTAACAAAGGTTGATCATGACCCTCTTCAAAACAACGCACAAATAAATCTTGCAAACTAGGATGAAGCAAATCCCAGCCAGGAGAAATAGGCGTTGGCAGATAGGGAACTTGTTTCTTTTGACTATAGGTAAAATGCCCAGAAAGAATCCTCCCTTGGTAGGTAGGAGGATCTATCGCCCCTTGAAATATCCCTGAAAATGGATGAGTTCCTTCCATTAACAACTGAAAAATCAGCACAGCCAACCCAAACAAATCATGATGAATTTCTCGATCATAGTCCGCAAAAGTTTTATTCTGTAATTCTGGAGGCGTATATTCAGGCTTACCCACAGAACAACGATAAACAACACTCTGCAACGGTTCTGGAACTTGAAACGAATCCGTATCCACCAACGTCACCAAAGCCGTATCACTCACCAAAATATTCGACTCATTCACATCACCAACACAGTATCGGCTGGCGTGCAAAGCCGCAAAAGCCGCAGCCAGATTCCGGGCAGTTCGCAACAAATATTGATAATTAAACAAAGGGCAATGTTGTCGGCGAATCCCTGGATTATAAAAATCCATAATTGGCCGCATTCCCCGAATCCTGGGCATCACAAAGCCAACAACATTGCCGCTACCATCAGCCGCTTGCAACAATTCCTGTGGCCAAGCAATAGAAATATGCCCTAAATTATCCGTCGGATTCACAGGAGGATTAGCCAGCATCGCCCGCAGTTTTTGGGCATAAGCAACAGTTGGTTTATGATAGATTTTCGCTACCACATTCTCATCCGATGGAACTGCATAGATACAAGCCTCACCACCATGTCCCACACTGACAGAGAGGTTGAGAATTTCCGGGTTAGGAAGATGACGTAGTACCTGCATGGCAGAATAAAGGTTATATGAGGTGATTAGAATCCGTCAAAAGTTCAGAAATTCAAGAGTATGGCTAATACCATACTATTTTTAATCCCTAATGACTATAAATTATCAGTTAATAAATGCAGCCAAAATTAAAGTTAAATCATCATCAGTCCGCTGAGTAATCTTATCAGAACTTAAAAACCGCATCAAATGCTCTTTTGCTAATATTCTATCTTCAGCATTCGCTACAAACTCAAACAAAGGAAAAAAGAAAGGCTTGTGAGGTTCACCAACAATCATATTTAAAGCTAACATTTGTAAACCATCAGTCAAAACACCCACATTAACAATCTCATCCCGGCATATTTTAAATTGTGCTGTCTCTAAACCATCAAGAGATGTGAGAAAAGTTGTTTGATTGATATATTCGCCATTGCTAGGAATGGTTAACGCTATCAGATTACCCATACCATTTTTAGCCACAGCCAAACCATCACCAACCTGTCCTACAGCCACAATTTCTGGTGTAGCAATCATCAGAATCAAGGTAGTTGCTAAATCATGAGGTTGATGATTACAAACATCCGCCTCAGTTTCTATAGCCTTGCGGGCTGCTAACATCGCATCAGTAAGCAAATAACGCAAAACATCATCATTAGCCAGAGAATCACTCGTCATCTCTTGGCGAGAAAGATGATCTATTGCCGTTTCCACCGCAATCATTGATCCCACCTTTCCTAGTTTAGCAGAACCCGCACCATCGGCCGCTGCTATCACCAACACATTATTAGCCAATAACTGCCAATGGTGAGCATCCTGACAAAGTTGCTGGTTTTTTGAATGACTAGTCCCACATACAGAAGCAGCCACTATCCGCCATTGAGAAATCTGTTTTGATGTATTCATATAATTTGTTTTCCACAGCTAGTTCAGTTTAAACAACAAGCTGCAATTTTCATTAAACAGATCCCCAACCAATTGGTGGTAGTGCTACCTGTTCATCTACCTGAGAATGAGACACCGCTGACATACTCGCAGACAGCCAAACAAACATTTCAATAAAATTCAATCCTTTTAATTTCAGAGGACTCCGTACAGCAATTTGACTTAATCGGCTCATGTTCGCATTCTCTACACCTACAGTAAAGAACGCCACCCGCTTATTAGACTCATCCCCTTGCAGTCTTTGGGCTGCTTGTTCAACAACATGATCTAGTTCACCCTGGGGTTCACCATCAGTAATCATAAATACCCAAGGACGGTAATAAGCAATACCATTCGTCCGATATTGGGATTTGCGCTCTTGAATAATATCCAAAGCTTTATGAATAGCCGAACCCATAATTGTTAAACCCTGGGCTGTGAGAATCGGTGGGTTAAATTGATCAGCAGTTACAAAGTCCTGGACAACATTAACATTACTATCAAATGTAATAATTGCTACCTCGACTCTTCTGGATGCCAAGGAATTTTTAACCAGTTCATCTTTTAAACTCAACAAACCTTGATTTAAAGCTTCGATTCGTTCTCCTTGCATCGAGCCAGAAGTATCTAGCAATAACACGCATGGGCAACGGGGTTCAGGGTTTTCCGCGAATTCTACAACTTCGTCAAGATTAAATGTATCAATCATAACTTTTTGTGTTATGTTATAGTCCAAAGTCTTATTTTCCTTTTACTCAAAGTATATAGTTTCTGGCGCTAGTATGACTAAAATTATGGTATTTTGCGGGAGATAATTGAATTTTTTCATAAAGATATTCACTTGGGGCAATTTTACCAAATGTCTCCCCCACTCCTCATTACTACTTAGTCACTGGTAATTTATGAGGATTGGATATTTAATCTTACTTATTGTCAAGTGTCTACCATAATTGAACTTTGCCAAAATTAAAATGCCAGAATTCAGGAGTTCAACAACCTCAATGCCTAACTTTTAACCTAGATTCTCCAGTCTATTGAGTTGCCATCTGCTGTAATAATCAATATATACATTTACCTCCATAAATTTTTAAAGATTCTATGTGGGATTTAAGTCTGTCTTTCGGTAAATAAATTCATTATTGTTAAATCCAGGAAAAGTGCGAAGATCCGGCTGAAAATTGATGAATTTAAACTACCAAAAAAATCTCAGCATACTTAACAGTATCACTACTTAGTTGATCAAGATGAAATAGTGACAAAATATGACAAAACAGAGATCTTTATCCAGACCAATGATAAAAAATCAAAATAAAAAACTACAAAAACTGTTACATTCAACCCAGGAGGATAATTCTTAAAAAATGTTTTTCATTGATATTCATAATTTAACAACTTGTGATCATGACCATATTTTCAGGTGATATCATATTGCAGCCTGATATTTAATCTTTTCCCATACTATGTTGATGTATCCGCCTAAAAAATTGTAAAAATATGAAAAATACTGGCACATTTACCAAATTATCACCCCAAGGTTTATTAAGACAATTAAGCAATTGTTATGAAACTACCCGTTTGCAAGCACATAGCAACTCTATATCTTGGTTGATATATATAGAACAAGGAAAAATTATCTATGCAACTCATTCAGTAGAACCCTTTGATAGATTAGAACGACAAATGCGTCGTCTCCATTCACAAATTCCTTTAGTTGATAATGAAGTGCGTGTACAAATGCGCTTGATGTTTGAACCTGAAGATAATCATCATTTACCCAACCAAATTCCCGAATATGAAGCGATTAATTGGCTGGTTAATGAACAACATCTTCTTCCTGATCACGCATCATTACTGATTCAAGAATTAGTTAAAGAAGTAATTGAATCATTTCTCCTGATTAAAATAGGCGATTTTGAACTAACAGAACCACTGGAAAATTTTACCAGAATTTGTAAGTTAGATGTTAATGATATCATCGAAAAATGCCAAAATCAGTTACAAAATTGGCGCTATCTTGGTAGATACATCTCTTCTCCCTATCAGCGTCCATATTTGTTAGTTAGTAGCAAGTTTCAGGATAAAAGATTACCACCACTAAAAGAAAATATTACCAATTGGATGAAGGGGTTTAGCTTGCGTCATCTAGCGATTATTATGAATCAGGATGAGTTGCAACTAGCTTTAAGTTTATACCCCTATATTGTTAAGGGTTCTATAGTATTACATGAACCAGATCCCCCATTTGATAAGTTACCAAAAACTTGTGGAAGTTCATTACTATTTTCTGAAGATAGCACAGAGTTAATTAAGGGTAAATTATTTGTTGCGGATGTAGCACCCAGTCAAGATTCTTCTTCAGAAACTCCAATTATTTCGCAGAATCATCTGTCGGTTCAACAGCTAGTCCCAGATGTGACTGATTTACCTTCAGAGGATTTTGCACCTGAAGTTGTTAATAGTAACATAGAAGCCGATTCACAAAAAGTCAAAATCAATACGAGAATTACCCAAAAGACTTACAAAATTATTTCTGTAGATGATAGTCCGACAATTCTCAAGGAAATCAGTCGTTATTTGGAAGATGAGAATTTTACTTTGGTGACTATTAATGAACCAGTGAAGGCGGTGATGTCAATTATTAGACATAAACCGGATTTGATTTTACTGGATTTGAATATGGCAGGAATTGACGGTTATGAACTATGTAAGATTATCCGCAATAATTCCATGTTTAAAACTATTCCCATTATTTTTGTGACTAGCAATAAGGGAATTATAGATAAGGTAAAAGCGAGATTTGTCGGTGCTTCGGGATATTTAACCAAGCCTTTTACCCGCGCTGAGTTGCTGAAAATGATATTTATGCACTTGGCATAGGGGAATGTAGGGCTTGCGCCCAGTCAGCAATTAGCAATATAAGTAGGGTTTGCTGAAAAAGTTGTCCGTGAGGGCAGGGAACAGGGAACAGGGAACAGTTTTAGCCATCTGGATATCCTCAATTTTCTAAATCCGACCCAGGAAAATGCACCAATTTTGAGACACCATAAGCCAAAACCTTGCACTTTATTGTGATAAAAATCAGCGAACCCCTTATTAATAAAAGGTTTCAGTTTTATTCAGCAAGCCCTAAGTAGGTTAACAGAAAAATTTAAACAGCTTGGATTTTTTTGTTACTCTACTTAACTCAATGTATACCCAACACGGCTTAATTATTTGATTCTCCGGGTAGGGGTTTAGCACTGCTAAACCCCTACAAATCTAGGGTTTTCGTTGTTTTATGAAAGTCCATGTCCCAACCAATTTGAGTATAAAAAGGTGCGTTACGCTATTGCTAACGCACCCTACAAAAGTTTTGTTTAAGCCAACTGACAAAACTCGGAATGTATTCAAAACACCAGTTCAATTTTCCAAAACTTCCATAAATTCCTCTACCGTTATTCCGGCTTTAGAAGTAAGGCTGCGTAAATGGCATTTTACACCGTCACCCCTTCCAATTCTTCATCAGTTAAATCATACAATTTCCGTAGTTTATCTAACTTATCTCCATCAGCTTGCCATAAACCGCGTCCTGATGCTTCTAACATTCTCCCAATAATATTTTTGAAGGCTTCAGGATTGGCTTTGCGTAATTTTTCTGCCATTTCTGGATCTAAAGCATAGGTTTCGGCTGCTTGATCATATACCCAATCATCTTGAAAATCGGCAGTTCCACCCCAACCTATTAAGGCTGTCATGCGTTGGGAAATTTCAAAAGCACCTCCAGAACCTTGATTAGCCATTGCGTCAGCCCATTTGGGATTTAATAACTTGGTTCTATATTCCATTCGCAATAAATCATCTAAATTGCGGGGTGTGGTGTCTTTAGAAAAACTTTCGACAAAACTGGCTTGTACTTTTTTGCCGCTTTGTTTTTCTGCGGCTTTTTTCAAACCGCCTGTGTTGGCATAATATTCCTGAATATCGGTTAATCCATATTCTACCGAATCTATTTCTTGAATAATGCGATCGCTAGTTTTTAATAAAGTTTGTAATACTTCTGGCCTAGCTTGTCCTTTATCATTTCTACCATAACTAAAGACATTGCGACTTTCCCAAGTATTCCCCAACTCTTCCCCAGATTCCCAATTACCATCAACAACTCTATCATTTACCAAAGAACCAAAATCACCAGAGGGATTAGAAAACAATCTTGCTGAAGAATTTTCTACACCTTTAGCTTTTAAAATCAAAGCGTGTTTTCTAATAAAATTCATTTCTTCTGGTTCATCAATTTCCGCAGCGCGTTGAAATAAATCATCTAACAATTCAATGATATTGACAAAACTATCTCGAAAAATACCCGATAGATTTGCTAACACATCAATGCGTGGATGTCCAACTTCAGCCAGAGGTTTTAAATCATATCTTACAATTCTTCCCGTTCCCTCCTTCACAGGTTCAGCACCTACTAATTCCAAAAGAATACCAAGAGATTCACCCTTGGTTTTAATAGCATCCAAACCCCATAATAAAACTGCTACTGTTTCAGGATATTTCTTATTTTCATCCAAAGATTGAGAAATAATTTTCTTGGCAATTTCCTTACCCCTTTCAAAAGCCGCAGGAGAAGGCATCCGATAAGGATCTAAAGCATGAATATTTCTCCCCGTAGGTAACACACCAGCACCATCTCTTAACAAATCCCCACCAGGTGCAGGAGGAATAAACTCACCATTTAAACCTCTTAATAAATTTGTTAACTCATCAGTAGATTGATTTAATAACCTTGTAATTTCCTTTCTTTCTTCTTCTTTTCTTCCTTCGTGTTCTTCGCTTCTACCCTGCGGGACGCTATGCGAACGTGGTTCATTATCTCCCCCAAAATAAGCATCCAAATAACCAGTTAACTCCTCCTGATTCGGTGCTTCACCTAAAGTATGTAAACCAGAAGAAAAAAGACGATTTTCGAGAACTTGCAAATATTCATACAACTTCACCAAATAATGATCAAAAGCATGATTACTAAACATCCTTACATTCTCCGGTGTGAAGGGAATACCTAACCTTTTGGCATCATCAAAAGGACAATCTACCTCCAAACCAGTATCAACTATCTTTTTACAAATTCCTTCCTTTAACAGATAATTCTTTTCTGGATCTTCCCTATATTCTGCAATTAAATCGCGTAAATTCACCAACTCTTTATATAAACCAGCACGTCCATAGGGAGGGACATTGTGAGAAATTAACACACCATAACCGCGACGTTTGGCTAATATTGATTCGGAAGGATTATTTGCGGCATAGATGTAGAGATTGGGCATATTTCCCAAGAGAATATCAGACCAAGAATAACCTGTATTTCCTAATGGTGAACCGGGCAACCATTCAACCGTTCCGTGCATTCCAAAATGGACAATTGCATCAGCTTCAAATTCATTTTGTAGCCATTTATAATAGGCTGCATATTGGGGATGGGGGGTTAAATCTCTTTCAAACATTAACCGCATGGGATCTCCTTGAATTCCCAAGGGTGGCTGGACACCTATCCACACATTTCCTAGTTGTACACCACCAATATTAAATTCATCATTGTATGTTTTAATGCCGCTACCTGTGAGATATTGCCATTGTTTTTCAATGCGAGATGTGAAAAGATATCCTAACCATTTTTCTAATGTTTTAGCATTGACGGTTGTAATATCTTTTTTGTTATTTTCTACTAAGGGATTGATTTCATCTGCTGCTTTAATTTGCTGAATTAATGCTTCACCATCTTCAGGAATATCACCAACTGTATAACCTTGTTCTTTTAGTGCATTTAGTAATTTAATTAAACTGCGCGGAACGTTTAATAATGCAGCAGTTCCCACTGCGCCATAACCTGGAGGAAAACCATATAAAATAATGGCAATTTTTCGTTGAGAAATAGGTTTTTGGCGGAGAGAAACCCAACTTTTGACTCTATTAGTTAAACGCCGGACTCGTTCAGGAACTAAATAAATTTGTTCCCCAACTAAACCACCGAGAGGAATTGTATCAATCGCGCCATCTAATTCAGGTAAAGCATATAGGACAACACTTTGCAAACCGCTTACACCTTGGCGCGTCCAAGAGTAAATATCTTGAATTAATAAAGGCGCAGCAACGACATAAGGGACATTTTTAGCGGTGAGAATGCGTTTAGCCACTTCCACCTGTCTTCCTGCTTCCATTGAACCAGCGGGACCACCAACTAGGGGAAAACCGATAGTAGAAACTATGGCATCAATTTTTACTGCTTCTGCGGAGAGGGAAGGGGTTTCAATGTTACCTCTTTGACGTTGTTGGGTTTCGTGGTCGCTAGTCATCCAATCTCTAACGGCTACGTGACCTTCTACGCCGTTGATAAAGATGGGTAAGGGAGTTAAGCCCGCTTTTTCAAAATAGCGGATTAGTTGGGGAATATAGGGCAATTTGGTGATAACGTGCTTTCGGTAAAGTAGGATACCGATGATTGGGCGCAGGCCCTGCGCCCCTACGTCCTGTTCCCTTTTTTCATACCATTGTAAGTATGCTTTGGGTGATGTAAAAAAGCCTTGATAGTCGGGATGTAATAAACCCATGTCGGGGGTTTCGATGGGTGGGGGTATATCGCCGACTCTTAAATCTAGGTATTTTTCCGCAATTGTCCAAAATAGGGAAGCGACGTTTTCTGAACCGCCGGCGTTCCAGTAACCATAGATAATTAACCAGTTACGAAGGTCTTGGACTTTTTGGACTGGGATAAATTTTAATAACTTGGGTCCGATTTTCAGAAAACTGATATAACCGGCGAGTTTGTCTTCTTCTTTACCGTTGCTGAATTTGTCAAGGATGAATTTAATGGGTTTAGGCATTCCTTTGGGTTTATCTCCAATGGAAAATTCACCTATTTTGGTTAAACTCATTAATTCCAGTGCTGACTCGAAAATTAGACGGATAGGGATGTTAGCGACACGCTCACGTAACCACACAACTTGGTCATAATCGAAGAGTAAACTGCCAAAGAACACATCTGCGTTTTTGAGGGCTGCTTCTACTTCCGGGCTATTGGTGGTAATATTGCGATCGCTAAATACTCGAATATCCAACTCTGGACACCGGGAATTAGCCAAATCAGCCGCTTTTCGGTACAAGTCCGCGTTAAACGATTCAAACCCAGCAATCAAGACAATACGTTTCATGCGCTTTTGCTACGAAATATTTCTTTACATTGATCTTAAACATTTTTGGGGATTAATGGGGGAATCTCTACCGAGAGATTAAAATAATGTCTATGCTTTTTGGAACTATATTAACCAGTAGCAGACTCTTGACATAGCAACAAAGTCAATTAAGGAGATACAAATGAAATTCGGCATTGATATTGGTCACAATTGCCCTCCCGACAGTGGTGCAAGTGGTATTAAATCGGAAGATAAGTTAACAACGGAAGTGGGTAATAAGGTTATTGCTAAATTAGAAAGTTTAGGACATACAGTAATTGCCTGTAAACCTAATAGTGCCAGGACAGTAAATCAATCTTTAGGTAGCCGTTGTGAGAAAGCCAATAGTAACAGAGTAGATATTTTTGTATCTATTCATTTTAATGCTTTTAATGGACAGGCTAATGGGACTGAAGTATTTGCTATTAGTGACGCTGGCAGAAAAACTGCTAAATCTGTATTAGATGAAATCGTCAAATTAGGCTTTTTTAATCGTGGTGTGAAAAGTGGTTCACATCTGTATGTTCTCAGAAGAACAAATATGCCAGGAATTCTCATAGAATGTTGCTTCATTGATTCTGCCAAAGATATACAACTATATGATGGTGAAACAATGGCTAATGCTATAGTTGCAGGATTAACAGGTAAAGTAGCCAGCACTCCTCCTCGTGTAAATCCTACTCCTGTAAAGCCTACTCCTGGTGTGTCTATTCCCATTCCTGTTCCTAGTGTTCCTGTTAATACTGTTATAGATGAAGAAAGCAATAAAGATAAGAGCATTCTCAGACTACAACAGGCTTTAAATCGGTTGAAAATTACTGATAGAAATAATAAGTCCTTAGTAGAAGATAATAGCATGGGTCCAGCTACATCTTCAGCAACAGAGAAATTTCAAAGAATTGTGGGAGTATTACCCACAGGAATTGCAGGTAATACCACCTGGGATGCTATCAATCAAATATTAGCTAAACGAGTTGTCCAAGGAACTCATGCTAGTGGTGTAATTATCAGATATTTACAATATCGTGTAGGTGCTGATCCTGATGGGATTTATGGACCGAATACAGAGGCAGCAATCAAGAAATTTCAACAGCAAAATGGTTTAACTGCTGATGGTATTATTGGGGCAATGAGTTGGCAGAAATTGATAGGTTAGCATCAATTTTTTAGCTAATATCTATCTAGAATTCATAAAATAAGTAGGTTGGCGTTAAAAATTGTCTTTGGGGCAAGGGAATAGGGAACAGGGAGAGAGTTTTGGGCGATTTTACTTTTCTTCACATACCTATTAAATTTTTCGGTTCACCTACTTGTATTGCTGGTAAATAGGGGGTTTTACTCCCTATATTAGAAATAAGCTACTGTACCAGTGAAAATGCTGCAAACTTATTGCATAGATAAATACTTATCATCTAAATCAATAAATTTAAGAAATAAATAAATTAGTCTTAACCTATTATCGTAACTTTTCTTAACATAAGCATGATTATTTGAATGTAACTTGCAAAAACTGAACTAGCTAATTGAGAGGTTTTATGACAACAGGTAATCATGTCATTTTCATGCACCCAGATGGAACTAGTCCATCTCACTTCGCCTTTGCAAGATTTGTAGATAAGGGTCCCGATGGCCGTTTGAATTGGGACAAGATGTCCAATACTGGTGTGTATCTGGGTCACATGGAAGACTAGTTGGGCGGCACATCTAACGCTGGTGCTGTTACCCATGCTACAGGTGCTAAGGTTTATGCTGAGTCTTTTGGTTATGAATTAGGGAATTTACCCATCACGTCCCTTTCTGGAACTACCAAAACCATTGTTGAAGAAGCTAGAGATGCAGGTAAAGTTACTGCCCTAGTTCAATCTGGAGCTATTTTTGAGCCTGGTACAGCCGCCTTTGTTGCCAAGACACAGGAAATTACTAACGCTAATGGAAGTATCACCGTACCTCGCGCCCAAGCTGCGGAAATTGCCAAACAGGTAATTAACTCAGGTGTTGACTTTATTATGGGTGGTGGTGAACTAAACCTTCTACCTGTTGGTACAAATGGTTTTCACGGTACTGCGGCTCAACTCGATGCGCTGAGTACCAATTCTCTAGTACGCCCCACCGAAAACCTAATTGAATTAGCAAAAACTAAGGGCTATACAGTTGTTTATACAGAAGAACAACTTAATGCGTTACTTGCCCTACCTGTACCACCAACTAAAGTATTGGGTGTATTTGCACCTATCCATACCTTTAATGATCGCCCTGAAGAAGTTTTAGCAGCGAACAATTTACCACTATATCTGGCTACAGCACCCACCATTGGCGAGATGTTGGATGTAACCCAGAAGTTGATGGAAAAACACCCCAACTTCAAGAATGGTTCTATTGCCATTGTGGAAGAGGAAGGTACAGACAACTTCGGGAATAACAACAACGCGGCTGGAACTTTAGAAGGATTGCGCCGCACAGATGCAGCCATTGGTGTAGCAATGGAATTTATCAAGAAGCATCCTAACACCTTGATGGTGACTGCTGCTGACAGTGATGCTGGTGGTTTACAAGTGCGAGATCCCCGCACTGGTGAAACAGTAGGTACTGTCAACAACAACCCCACCACAGAATCCCGTAACGTACCTTTAGATGGACAAACCGGAGCTGACACTGCGCCTTTTGTATCTGCACCAGATGTTAATGGTGATACTTTCAAGTTTGGCATTGGTTGGGCAGGTACACCAGATTTTAGCGGTTCGATAGTTTCTAAAGCGCATGGTCTAAATGCAGACAAATTACCTGCAACCCTAGACAATACCAAAATTTATGAGTTGATGTATGAGACTCTATTCGATGTTGAATTAGAATCTCGTAACCCTGAACCAACAGCAGCACCCCAAGCCACCAAACAAACCGGGAATGTGATTTTTATCCATCCAGATGGTACAAGTCCTTCTCATTTCATGGCGCTTCGTAACATTGACAAAGGTCCTGATGGTAGACTCAATTGGGATAAGATGTCCAATGCGGGTGTATATCTGGGACATATGGAAAACCAGTTAACTGGTACTTCCAATGCTGGGGCGGTAACTCATGCTAATGGTGTGAAGGTTTTTAACGAATCCTTTGGCTTGAATGAAGACCAATCTATTGTGACTCCAGCTTCTGGTAAAGTTGGCTATACAATTTTAGAAGAAGCGATCGCAGCAGGTAAAGCAACAGCATTATTACAATCTGGACACTTAGCAGAACCTGGTACAGCTGCCTTTGCTGCATCAACTACTAACCGGTTGGGTGACAATATTCGGGCGCGGGATAAATACGTCGAGATTATAGAACAAACCATCCGCTCTGGTACAGATATCATCATGGGTGGTGGTGAGTTATATATGTTGCCCAAAGGCACAACTGGCTTCCACGTCACCGCCGAAATAGACGCTTCTGAACAGCGTGATGAACGTCGCCCCAGCATTAATTTGATTCAATTGGCTCAAACTCTGGGTTACACCGTAGTTTACACCGAAGACCAGATGAATCAGGTGGTTAATAGCCAAAACCCACCCACCAAGCTTTTAGGTGTATTTGCTGCTAGGGCTACCTTTGATGACCGCAACGAAGAACAACTAGGATTAAATAGCCCTAATCCTTTACCTCTCTATGTGGATACTGCACCCACAGTAGCAGAGATGTTAGAGGCATCTTTAAAGATTCTCAGCCAAGACCCTGATGGCTTCTTTGTAGTCATGGAAGAAGAGGGTACTGATAACTTCGGTAATCCTAATAATGCTGTAGGTACGATTGAAGCGGCACGTCGGGCTGATGCAGCGATCGGTGTAGCTATGAACTACGTCAACACCAAAGATCCCAATACTTTGGTAATCACAGCCGCAGATAGCGATGCTGGCGGATTGCAAGTTTTCCAATTTGAGCCTTACACCCGTCCCTCTGGTAACTCAACCTCTAATCCTACACTGGCAGATACTGAGCCTAGTGCGCCATTCGTTGGTGTTAACCCCACCACTACTAATACTAACCGTGCAGTTTTGGATGGTGTCAACGGCAGCACAGGTACAGCAGAAGCACCTTGGAAACCCTTCGCAGCTCAAAGCAGCATTGATGGACCAATGGGTAACTTTGGTGTAGCTTGGGTCGGTACTCCCGATTTCCCAGGTAGTATTGTTTCCAAAGCCTATGGGATGAATGCCGAAAAATTGCCTAGCACCTTGGACAATACCGAGATCTATGACCTCATGTATGAAACCATGTTTGGTATTAGTTCTGAACTTGCCGCAGCAAATCAGGTGGCTGAAGTAGTGAGTGGATCGACTGGCGGTGACACTTTGGTGGCTGGATTCAGTCCAGTTGCTGGAGTCATTCCTGCTTTTGATGGTATCAACGATGTTGTCTTTACTGGTGCTGGTAACGACGAAGTTGACGTATCTATGGCTGGAAGTGCTGCTCGCAATAACCGCATTGATACTGGCAGCGGTGATGACACAGTTTACGCCGGCAACAATGACGTTGTGTTTGGTAGTTCTGGCAATGATCGTCTTGAAGCGAGAGATGTAAGCGGCTATCGCCTCTCAGGTGGTGTGGGTGATGACACCTTCTACCTTGGTTCTAATGGTCGCGCCCTCGGTGGTGATGGCAATGATAAGTTTTTTGTTACTACTGGTGGTGGTAACTTAATTTCCGGTGGTGCTGGCACTGACCAATTCTGGATTGTCAATGCTGAACTACCCAAAGCTGCTAACACTATCCTTGACTTCCAAAAAGGCACTGATGTTATCGGTGTTCTTGGTATTTCCTCTAGCAGTTTGACTCTCAATGTTCTCAATGGTAATACAGAAATCGGTTTACTTGGTCAAACTGTTGCTATTGTTAATGGCGTTACCGGTTTGAATGTCAATACCGATTTTGTTTTTCAATTCTAATTTCAACCTTTGATTTTGAAAATTTGTAGCTATTAACCAGAGAAGAAGATAAGAATTTCTATACTTTTTTCTCTGGTTTTTTCTTTATTGAACTTAAGAAAAATATCTCTCCAATTACTCAATCTGGCTCTTGCGTCCCTTTTATGGAGAATTAATACTAAAGTGCCAGTTTAATAAACTACGTAATCTAAAATTACTAAAGTTACGAAATCCATATCCAAGTCTTTTGATTAATTTGAGTTTATTATTAATTCCTTCTACAGTA
>NZ_VIKX01000125.1 GCF_009711935.1 Dolichospermum sp. UHCC 0259
AACTGTTAATTAAAATGGTATGTCGTCATCTTCTGTAACTGTTTTTGCTCCTTCGTTCCAGACTTTCCAGTATTTTTCTCTAACGCTAAAAGCTGGGTATCCTAGCGCAATTTTAACTTGTTTCTTGATGCTATGGCTAGGGATAGATAACTCAAGATTAAGGTAAATCACTGGACTATACCAGACGGAAATTAACAAATTAAAAACGGAAATTGACATTTTATACACTCCTAAACACTAAATGATTTACTGCAAGAATTACAAGAATATCGCTGCTTATCCCCTGATTTACCATTTTTCTTAACATCCAGACTACCACAATGGACACAAGCTATATTTTGCCCTTCCTTGATAGCTTTTGACTGCCAAGGGCTTGAAACTAACCAAGATTTATTATTAGTCAATTCTCCATCTAAAGCCGGAGGAATTTCCACAAAATCGTATTTCATTCCGTCAACTAATAAAGCCAAGCGGTAATGGTTTTTAACTGGTATATCTGCATTTTGTTGGTTAAAAAACTCAGAAACTTTTGCATAGATACTAGGGATTTTAGTTTTCATGTCTTGCGACCATCCCATGTCATCAGCGTGTTTAATTGCCGTGCCGATTGCACCACCTAAGAACATTAAACTCATATTCTGTAACTCATCCCACTGCCAGCCCTGTTTGCCACATTCAGCACTTTGACCTATAAGGATCATCTTCATTTTTCTGTGGCGTATCTCTGTCCATATTTGGCTAATTCCTGCTTTTTGTTTCTTGTCGAAAGTTTTATCCGTCTCATCAAAAATACCCATTACTGGGATATCTGGATTAAATGATTCATTGTTCTTTCTATCATTAAATTCCTCTATGAATTGTTCTAAAACTCGACTAGCTTCTGTAGGACTTTTAGCTATTTTTGGACAATTCCAGTAGTCCTCAAATGAACCATGTTGAGGGTCAGATAGCCACAGTTCCCAATTCTCCCAATGGTTTATGTAATGCTGTAACAAGTTTTTAACCGCGATACCTTTACCGCTCCCGGTGGCGGACATTACCCTAAGAGTTGGCTTGTTTTGGTGATATCTGGTAACAATTTCACCGAACTTTGTAGAAGGTTCTATTAACCGTCGTATGTCTTCAATCGTGGCTTGTTTCTTCTCTACCTTACGCAGTTCAATTTCTAAGCTGACATAATTACCGCGCTCGGATTGGGAGAATTTAGGACTATTCAAACTTCCTGACAGTTCTTTGATTTTGTCTGGGTTGTTACCATCATTCAATTGATCACAAGGAATAAACCTACTGTTTCTTGATAGATGGAATAACAGTTTATAACCTTCTGAAGTGCTAGAGAAGTCAATAGCATCAAGTGTTATTCCTAACTTTGTCGAATAGTAGTTAATAATTGAATTTCCTACTCTAGCACTCTCAGAAGTTCCTACAAACTGCAACGGCTTGGATAAGTCTTGTAACTTTCCATTAAGAGAGAGTATCTGATTTTGCAAGGTTTCTAACTCTTGAGACTGCGTTAGTCCGTCGTTGACTACTTCCTGAAAGTCTTGTTTATATGCAGTAATGCAATTATCAGCAATGCTCCCAAATTCCTCCTGAATAGCCTTGATATTGTTGAGGTAATACGTTTTAACCTGTTCTAGTTTTTGGTTATGTTCATCCAGTGGGATAACATTATTAAGCTGCTTTTGTAGTTTGTCTACTGCGGACTTATACAGCTTTGCTTTTAAACTAATACCTTTATTCAAAATGTCATGCTGTATGGCTATGCAACAGGCTATTAAGTCTTCATTAGACAATTTAGAATTATCAGAAATTACCCCAATTTGCTTTGATAATGAAGCGCAATCTTGATTGAACTGGTTAAGCAGTTCGGTGATGTCTACATCAAACTTTTTAATTAACATTGGTATCAAATTATTAACTTGAGATTGTACCTCTTTTAAAGATTCTCGAAGTGTGTCAACGGCGCTATTAAAATTAATATCTTTGCTTTCATTCAACAACTGCTTAGTGGCTTTTAGGTCGCTTCTCAATGTTTCTAGACTGTCTATTAAATCTAAGTTCTGATCTGCGAGATTATTCCTATCATCAGCAAGTCTGGATAACTCCTGATGTTTGTCTGATAACATCCCCGCAAAGCTGTTAGTTTCACCTCTTAAACTGTCAATCTCTGCTAACAGTTTTGACCTCTTCCTGTTACTAATCTTTTGTGATGATTCTATAGCCAAATTAGAAGCTGCTAAACTGCCTAAACCAGATGAGATAAGGAATTGGGAGAATTGACTATAAGGGGAAAATAAGGCAATAAAACCAGTAAACGATACGCCTAAACTGCCAACTATAAACGAATTACGTAACATTTGAAAATTCATAACTACTCCTAAGAAATAAATAAAGGGTAAAATTAATTACCCTATGACAAATTACATTACGTTGAACTTTTGACGACTAGCCGCAAGTGCCTGATTTTTGACTTCTCTCATCTTTTGAGCGCATAACCAACCGTCCGTAATGGCTGAATCTTCTAGCGGACAATTACAATTATTGAAATATAAATCAATCCCTTGATTGAATTGTTTTTGATGTTTCGATGCTGCTTTGCGATTTGCTAAGGCTTCTGATTGTGCTTTCAAATTAAACATTTTAATTCTCCTAAGATTACTCTATGCTTTCGGCTTCTGATTCAATAGCTCCGATTTTGGAATCAAGTGTAAATTTTGCCAATTCTACTTGACTAATTCTTGATTCAATCAAGGATAGTTTAGCTTGCCAATATAGTTGACGGAGGGGCGTTTCGCTCTGTAAACCAGCTAACTCGATGTTTTGATGATTTAGTTTTTCTTGAGTTTGTCCTAACTTACTTCCTGCTATTTGGAGGTTTACATTAGCAACTTCAAACCCTACCATTTTGGCTTGAGTATTGATACCGTCGGACTGGTAAGTAATGTTAGCTTGGTTCATCTTCTCTGACAAACTGCCAGTTTTATAAACATCAGTATTGAGTTGAAGATTTGCACCAACTAACCTTAATGTTTCGCGCTTCTCTGAAATACTTTGAATAGCTTTATCAGCATCTATTCTAGTGGTTCTAGGAAGTGTAGAAGTATCAGCGAAAAGATTACCAGCTACATACTGGGATGGTTCAAAAGTTGCGGCTTGATGAACAGTTTTAGAAGCAATGGGAGTGGGGTCAATTGGGGTAGCTTCAGGAACATTAGCTGCTTCTCTCAAATTGTCTTGCGCGGTTTCTAATTTGGTTTTCTGGGTTCTAGTTGGCATAAAATATATGGGTAAACAAAATTACAAGACATTAACCATCGTGGGATAATTTGCAGTTATCCCATTTTTTATTGTTCTAAGACTTGGCAGATGACGGTGTGTAGAGACCTTTTAGCAGTGGAAAGACTGCGGGCAATTTCATTTTTAGGGAGAGAAGCCAACAGGCTAATTAGTTGGCTTTCGATGTTGGTTAGTTGGTTCAGTTGTTCGGTGGTCATCGCGCTACGTCCTCTTGAGTTATTTCGGCTTGCTTCTGTAGTCCCATATCCAACGGTAACAATGTATACCCTACTGTGTTGGCTGTAATTTCCGTAAATAAAATGCCACTAATGGCGAACAATGAAGCAATTAACAAGTGTGTAAGCGACTTAATAAACATTTGCAAATTCTCCTTGCAGTATAAAATTTATACTGTGTGCTAGAAAGTTGTTAAAGCCGTCAAATAGTCTAATCATCGTCATAGTCCTCAATAGGGTTAAATAGTCCCGTAATGCCCTCTAGGGTGGCGTTTATCGCGTCAAGCAATGCTAGAGGGTTAATTCTTATGCGGCGCGGTTTAATTGCTTTCCCAACTCATCTGAAAGGGCTTTTATCTCATCAGATAGGGATTGTGGAAGTTCTGGCAACTCTTGGGCTACGGGTTGTCTGGAGTTCAGGTCACGGAGTTGGTCGAATACCATAGAACGGTTCTCAAGCCGCTGTTCGCGTAGCTTCAAAACCAATTCAGAATCACGACTTTCAGAATTAGTCAGAATTTGCTCATTGCGGTAAACATTAACCAGATCGAAAAGTTCAATATCATCCTGTGCTTTAGCGATAAACTCAGTTAACGCGGTGGGAATATTTGCCCCGGTGGCAGGAGAAGAAATTGCTTTAGGAGTAGATGTGGCTATAGAAGAATTTTGTGGTTTCTGTGGCTGTTCTGTGGCTAATGGTGGGGCTGGCTGTAACTCTTGTGGGGTAGGGTTTTCAGGTGTTGCAGTTGGTTCTAGTTGCGGCTGTTCTGTTGCTGGTAATGCCTTACTTGTGGCTGTAATTGTGGCTAAAACCTGTTCGGCAACAGTTACGGGAATAGCTTTCACAGAGTCAAAATCATTGGGCTGAAACTCCATTAAAGCCAGTCTGAATGTCTGTTCTGATAGTTTGTTTTGAGTGCAAACATCAGATATAGCAACGGTTTCAAAGGTTTGAGACATAATGTCAGTTGTTTTGGTGGTTTTCCGTCTTGTGGTAGTTGCCATAGGAGTTATGCAGATAATTGGGTAAGGTTTTCTTGCGCTTTACGGTACGTATAGATACTGAAATAATTAGGATTTTTACTGATTGCTTGACGTACTCGGTTAGCACTGGCTAATTGATCCATCAGTCTACCAACTCGGACTAAAACCCAGGATTGGTAAGGACTTAACGGGCTTTCTATGTCTGGATTCCCTTCTGAATCTTTGGGGTAAGCTTCTCTAAAAGCAGCTATTCTGTAAAGTGCTATTTGTGACCACACCCCGATAGTTGATCTAGCTATTCCTAATTCTTGGGCTAATTTTCCTTTGGTAATCGGGAAGTCGCAAAATAGGTCATGGTCGGTAGATTTAGCGTTGTTTCTGGGTTTCATGGTGATATCGGAAATTAAGCAGTAGATAATCGGCAGGTAAACGGATTTAAACGGTAGGCAATCGGGTTAATTTTCGGTAGGTTTGATTGATTGTTTCTTCGGTTTGCTTATCCTGTAAGGTTTTGAGGTGTTTTTGTGGGTGTAACGGTTGCCTATAGACATCCGTTATAAAATCGAGTATAGTACACGTGGTACAGGTTAGTCAAGTGGACAATATACTCTTTTCTGTCAATGTGGGATAATTGGAATAAATACACAATATGCACCATGACAGAACAGACAAATACTAAATTTATAAAAGTCTTCTTATCTCCTGAAACCAAAAACGCTTTTAAGGTTAAATGCGCTAAAGAAGATGTACCAATGAGTGAAAAAGCTAGGCAATTAATAGAAAATTGGGTGCAAAAAGATGGATCAGAATAACACTCTTGAATACTTGTTTTCTGACTTAGACAGCTATAACCAATTGGATATAGAGGACAAAGGTAAACTACCTAAAAAACCCGGTGTTTACGTATTATTTACTGCTAAACAATGCTTATATGTTGGGCAGACAAACAACTTAAAATCTAGATGGTCTTCACACTCACAATTAACAGGTGTGGAGTGTCGTTACCCTAATTCAAAAATCTTTTGGAGGGAAGTTAAAGAAGATTTTACCCGTCGTTGGGGTGAATGGTTCTTAACATCAAAGTTGAACCCACTACTTAACAAGCGTTGGGTAGCACCACCAGTAAACGGTATTTGGCTTGTAACTCCAGACGGTGAACCTCATGCAGTGTTGTATAGACACCAAGAAAAATTACCAGATGAGTATTATCTGGAGTTTAGTTAGAAAAAAAAATAGCTTGCCATTGATAAGTTTTTATAAACTCGAATAGCAAGCTATTTTTAATGTGTCAACTGTCTACTTAATTCTGAAACCCTTACTGGGTATGCACTTTCAAATAATTTTAAAATATAACCTACGGATAACTGGCAAATAGGCTTTGCTTATGGTATCGTGAGATAGAGAGGATTTTTTCGATACGTTCTTAGTGGGATTTACCGAAAAAATAAGGCGCGATGTTTTTTTTAGTTTGTTTACGTTGTTTTCCAGATTTTCCAATGAGACAAAAAAAAATCTGCAAACGCCCAACCGATTTAAAACCAGTTCATGTTACCGCGCTCACAGACTCAAAATTGTTATTTCAAGATTAGCACGGTTTTTTAAAGGTTGGGCAACTAAATCATCTACAGGATTTAAATTTATGTTGTCCGATAATTCCATAGTACACGAAATTACAGAAAATTACAACCCTTTATCACAATCTTCTCATAATTCGGCTTCTAATTCTGGTTCTAGTTCCGGTTCTAATTCTGAACCAGAAACCGACGTTACAAACGGTTTAACTCAGGCATTTATCGAAGCCAGGGGCAAAACCTTCCAAGCTTTAAGAGCTTTAAAACTGCCAGTATTACCCGTTGCACCAAGACAAGATCCCCACAAATACCCTAAAAGAGATAACAAAGGTAACATCGTATACGAGAACGACGGTAAAACGCCTCAGCCCGAATTTACCGGAAAAATACCTTCATTTCTTGATGAAAATGATATACCCCACAAAGTAAAACATTCTAGATATCAAAACGCATTGCCTACAAAGGAAGATATCAAAAAATGGTTTGTTAATTTGAATACTGGCATAGGTACTCTAGGCAATAAAGAAATTACCTGGATTGATATAGACAGCAAGCGTTTTGACAGTGTAGAAACGTGTGATACGGCTTTTAATAACTTACTGGAAGAATACCCAATTCTACAAAAAGCATGGCTTGAAAAGACTCAAGGCAGCGGTTATCGAATTGGGGTTAGGTTATCCTCTGAAAAGAATTTTACCCGGTTTAAATTAAGTCCAGACGGTCAGCACGTTGGCGAAGTTTTAGGAGTTGGGCAATTCACCGTACTCAGTCCCACAGTGGGAGTTGGTGGTGTTTACTCCTGTTTACATCTTCCTGAAAATTATCAATTGCCTGTAATCGAAAATCTTGAAAGTGTGGGGATATTTCCGATGTCTAAAAAATCTTCTAGCAATAATATTTGCTCAAATCCGTTGATAGAAATTATGGCAGAAACCGAAAATCTGCTAGAAGATTTAGAAGCAATAGAGTCTGAACCTTTAGATCCTTCTGATATCTCGAAAGAAAAAAACTTCGACAAACTAAAAATAACCCAAGTCACTTTTGAAAAGCTGATAAGCAAGAATAATTTAAAAGTTATTGAGGGTGAATTTGGCGAAAATGACGACAAATCAAAGTTATTAACTAGCATCGCTAGAGATGTTTTCGGTTGGGAGAATTGGTTAAAAAAGAATTTACCTGAACTGCTAACAGAAAATGCTGAGGATTTTATCGCTTTAGCAGGTAATTCCTTTGGCTATGATTCTGATAAAGTTGATCGGATTTTAAAAAGCATTGAGCGTTCATCTTGCTTACCTGCTATTCACTATAAGGGTGGCGATGATGGTTGTAGGCAAAAGGTTTTAAATCAAAATAGCAAAAAAGAAAAATGGCGTGTTGTTTCCACTCCTGAAGAAACTATCTTAATTGATTTGTTTGAAGAAGGAAAAGGCGATGTAATAAATATCGCGGGGACATTTTCCAAATACAGTGGTGAGGGTTATTACGAAAAATATAAGGATGCTGCTGTTGCAAAAGATGTATCGCAAGCTCTTAGAAAATGTTACTCAATTACGCTAAAAGGCCAGATTCACTTTAGTTACTCCACAGATGCCAAAGTTAGATCATCTATTGCATTTTCTCATGCTAATTTGTTTCAAGAGCCTCCTGAGAATTTAAACCTAAGATGCTTCAAAAACTGTACGATGGATTTTAAAACCAACCAAATCTTAGAACATTCTAAGAAGTATTATCTTACTAGCAGAATCAACCATGATTACATTCCAAATATTACAGAAGCCCCACCAAATTTTTTAAAATTTGTAGAGGTTTCTTACGGTTTAGAAAAGCTTGAAATGATTCAAGCTATGTTGGGAATGTACATTGACCCCACTACGCCTTATCAGTATTTCTTTAATCTCATAGGAGATTCAGGAAGTGGTAAGGGTGTAATGGCATCCATAATTGAAAATCTTTTTAACCGTGATGCAATAGCATCTATGCAAAGCTTTCAAGATTTAGCTACACCACAAAGAAGGTATCAATCGCTATCTGGAAAGTCTTTGCTAATGTTCTATGACTTGGAAGGCTTCCAGGATAGAAGCGGTTGGATCAACAGTTTAGTTGTCAACGAACCAATTGACTTTACACCTTTGTACTCAAATGCTAGTTCTTCTGAAAAGAGAAATATTAGGATGTTAGTTTGTTCAGTAAAGCCCATTCATGTAGGTAATTTTGAATCTGGACTATTGAGACGGATTATACCGTTGACAACCAAAGGCAAAATTAAAGATTCAGACAAAGATTTAGGCTTAAAAGATAAATTGGAACAAGAGATGAGCTTGATTATCTCTTGGGCGTTGTCTATGTCCTCAGAGAAAAGAATTGATGTTTTGAAAAATAGTGAAAACTTAGAAAGTGTTCGGGAGGCCAAGCAAGAGTTTAGACTGTCTAATAGTTCAGTTCTGCATTTTGCCAATTATGCTTTAGTGCCTAGTGCTACAAATTGGATTAGTTCAATTAAACTATACAGTGCGTATCAAGAGCATTGTATTGTTTTTGGCACTAAAGCGGTAAAGCAAGGTGAGTTTGAGAAGAAATTAAAAGCAGACTTTCCTGATTTATATAAGCAATCAGAGCTTAGAAAAAATCCTGAAACTGGCAAGCGAGATAGAAGCTCCCTACCTTCACGGATGTATGTGGAGCTATCATCTGCTTATAGCTATGATGGACACGATTCAAAATTCAGGGTGGACAAAGAAGAATTGATTGATGGGAACTTGACCGACTTGTATAACTTCAAAAAGCAAAATGTAGAGCCAACCGTTCAACCCGTCCCAACAGTTCAACCAGTTCAACCAGTTCAATCCATCGCAACCGTTGAAACCGTCCCAACACCCCAAGTAATTGCAAACGGGTCTATGGAAGATATCGTAGTCATTATTGAGGCTATGCGTGAGAAGCTGAATGATTCCCCAAAAGATATTGCTTTTGTTGGTGAAGTATTCCGTCTGTTAGGAATACCAGGGCAAAATGATTTAGAAAGAGATTTTCCAAAAACCTATAAGCTCATGAAAGGTTGCGTAATTGAAGATATCTATCCTGAAGGGTTTTAGTTAAATTAAAAACCCTCCCAGACGGTCTGAGAGGGTGTAACACGGTTTTAAACTTCCTACTCTGGACTAATTCATTTAGTCCAGCAATGAAAACTCAACTTCCAAATCAAAATTTAATTGTCCATACCAATAAACCAAATCGGTTAAGTTCCGTCTGCAAGTAATACCACGCCGATAAATTTTGTCAATCTCATGCAAAGCGTCAAATAAAAACTGTCTTTTTGCAACAATTGGGTAGTTATTTGCGAGGTTAAAAAATCGTAAACGATAATCCATTGGAACGCCGTTCCGAAAGGTCGAAGGAATTGCCATCGGTGCTAGTTTCCTGCGTTCGGAGTAACTCAGTTTTGGGGCTTTCTTAACTTGTTTAGCTTTCTTGGATTGTGTTAACATAATGGAAGATTAAATTTCATAGTTTTTTGTGCAATGGTTTCTGTTTCTTTCACAGAAGCCTTATTTTTTTATTATACACTACGTACATAATACATTTGTATGCTATAGTAAATAAAAGTGAATTTTCACTTTTTCACCTGTTTAAAAATTACTAAAAGGATTACTTTTATAATGGTCGCCACTAAAGTTAAGCCACAGCCTACATTGCAATCATCTTTGGAACAGTTAAGAGCCGAAGAAAGTCAATTAGAAGCCGATATCGCAAAGCAAAAATCAATTATTAAAGATTGGGAAGATAGTCTTAAAATCCTAGAACTTGATACAGATGTAGCAGTTACATCTGTCAAAGTTCTCGAACCGTTGGAAGTCATGAAAGCCTCTCAAGATAAGGCTTCTAGCGACTTAGAGCGTAGGTTAAAACTGGCAGAATATAAAGTAGCTTTGCAGGAATGTAAAGACAATTTAAAACGGTTAGAAATTGAATTACGTCACAAGTGCAGGAAAATTTCCGCGCTAGAAGATACTATTTATTTTGAGCAAAACTATTTACCGTTTCATGAACAGTTTCAAGCTGGGTTTACTGTATNGAAAAACTACAAAGATAGAGCGGAGTTACAAGCATGGGCGCAAACGAATTTAATCCAGAATCAACTCCTGAGTCAAGCTATGGCGACTATCGAGTTGTTGACGAAGGAATTGAAGAATCAGGGAGTCTCTTGGCACGAGTACGAGCGGAGCAATGCCGATTTGAGGCAGGAATTAACTCTCTTGCTGTCGCAGTTTCAGAATACGCCCTCCTCCTCGCCGACGTTAGAAAGTTTAGAGTTGAAAGGGTTAAAGAGCGAGATATCAGATTTGAAGGGAAGGTGGACGGAATTGGTCAATCATACGAAGAAGTTGACTACGGCTATTCAGGAGTTAGAGAAGTCTCCACTCAGAACCAAAACAATAGAGAAGGAGGTTTTTCCCTCTGATTATCAGGCTCAAAGTTATGTGGTAATGTTTGGTACTACTTTTTTTACTTTAGCTTTTTTTGTGATAGTTAATCAATTTATTCCCATGAGGATGTCTCCTGAGATTAATAGTTATTTATCGGAGATTTGGGAAAGGACTGGTTGGACTAATACTAAGTTGGAGCGGGTGGAAAAAAAGTTGGGGACTGACCGCAAATAGTCGCTATCAAAATCAATAAGTAGTCGGACAAAATTAAATTCACTCGTTGAGAGAGGGAACAGGGAACAGAGATAAACCACGTCTATTTTGAAACCCTTAGTTTTTTCAGAATTGGGTTTTATTCCCAAATCCCAAATCTTATACTCTTCCCTGTTCCCTGTTCCCTGTTCCCTGTTCCCTTTTGAAAAACTCCAGTTCTCAACTTGGATGAAGTTTAACAATTTGTTTTTAGCTAGTTTAGATAGACCGAAAAATTTGCTTGCTAATGCTGAACCTACACCTACCATATTTGATTTAGCTGCGGCTTATGGTTATGGATTTGCTAAAAACTATGCTTTTATAGACAATTGTTAGTAATTGTTAGCTTTTAGCAAAGCTGTTAATTAACCCTAAAAAACAAATTGAGGAAACATGACTTCGGTAACTCACCGTTTTATCGAAACCAACGGGATCAAGATGCACATTGCCGAACAGGGGCAGGGTCAACTAGTTATTTTATGTCACGGCTTCCCGGAATGTTGGTACTCTTGGCGACATCAGTTATCTGCATTAGCTGAAGCGGGATTTCACGCAGTAGCACCCGACCAACGTGGCTACGGACAAACTGACCGACCAGAAGCAATTGAGGCTTACGATATTTTTCAACTGGTGGGCGATATCGTTGGTCTGGTTAATGCTTTAGGCGAAGAACAAGCATTTATAGTCGGACACGATTGGGGTGCTGTCGTGGCATGGTATTGCGCCCTACTCCGTCCAGATATGTTCCGCGCTATCACCTTGCTCAGTGTGCCTTATCGCCCCCGTACCTGGGAAGACATCCGACCAACAGAAGCAATGAAGCTGATGGCAGGTGAGCAGGAGTTCTATCAGCTATACTTCCAAGAACCAGGCAAGGCTGAAGCGGAACTAGAGTCTGATGTTCGCACAACCATCCGAACAATTCTCTACACTGCTTCGGGAGATCCACCACCTTCCAAGCGTTGGCGTTTCCTGTACAACAAGTCGGAGAAGTCATTCGATATAAGTTCCGTACCAGATAAGCTTCCTGATTGGTTAACAGAGCAGGATATCGACTTTTTTACCTCTGAGTTTGAGCGCACTGGTTTCCGGGGAGGGTTGAACTGGTATCGAAATATAGACAGAATCTGGGAACTAACACCATTCCTCTGCGGGGCAAAGCTTCACCAGCCGACACTGTTTGTGGCAGGAGATGCAGATGCAGTAATTACGATGTACCGTGAAGCGTTTGACATTTTAGAGCAGAATGTACCCAACTTAAGGCAGAAGGTACTGCTACCGGGGGCTGGTCACTGGATTCAGCAAGAGCGCCCAGTTGAAGTCAACAAACTGCTAATCCAGTTTTTGACAGACTACCAAATTGACAAGTAGGTGCAAGAAACTGCAAACAATGTGGGTTTCAATGATTAATACGTACCTGCCACTGTCACCCCAATTTATATTTGGCGTTCTATGAGTTTGTGTCCAGGTGTCGATGATTCAGGTGTCCATGATTGATTTATTAATCTCTTATTATTGCGGGTGGACACCAACAGATATATTTTCCTTGGTGGACGCACTCGTGGCTTCATCCCGTTGTAGCCACCCTGAGAAAATAGTTTCCCGTTCATCTTGGGGTGGAACAAACTTGTAAACCCGTTCCCGGTGTCCCCTTGTCCCAAACCTGCCCAGATAAGACAGCTTCATCCCCAACTTTTTCAGGAACTTCTGGCAGATAGCGATCGCACTATCTTTCTCAGAAATAGAAATCCCCAGGTAATTCTTAATCACCTGCTTATGTTCCACAGCCAGCAAGCGCAATTTCTGCAACTCTGGGTTAGAACTGCGAAACTCCACATCAGCATTAAACAACTGCGAAATATTCAATTCTTCCAATAACATCACCGCAGGTAGTATCTGCCCTCGGTTGAAATCCGGCTTCCAAATCGCATTATTATCCTTCTCCACCTGGGCTTTAGCCCTCTTAGCATCACGGACTACCAAAAACTCACGCCCCAGGCTTAAATAATAATGCAGCCGCAACTGTGGATACCAACCAGCATCATCCTTACCCACCAGTTCCGGTGTCACGTCCACCCCATAACGTTCGGCTAACTTGGCCTTACGTTCCTGTTGACGTTCACTCTTAGTCTTAGATCTTTTCTCTTGTAACTTATCGAATTCCGCTTTGGTAAGTGTCTGAGCTGAAGCAACTTCTTCACACTCAGTCGTTTGTAATTCATTAACAGCAGTTTTTACTTCATTCACTATCTGCTCATTTGCAACCGAGTTCAATACCTGCTCATTTGCAACTGAGTTCAACATCTGCTTATTTGCCACAGAATTCAACTCAGAATCGTCAAGAATTGTACAGCCATCAGCCGCTAATTCTTGTTTATGACGTGCCGCTAAAGATACTAACTCAGAAGCATCAAGGACTGTATAGCCATCATCTGCCAAACCCTGTAACACAGCATTACGGTAACACTTCATTTGGGCATTAATCACACAAGCCCGTCTCGCCCAACTTTGGAGAGATTCAGGCTGGAAATTTTCATCTATATAGCTGTAATCAGTATTATCTGCTGCCGACAACAGAGCAATATTCGCCCGCGTCATTGCGTGTTGACTGGCTAAAAGTACCCCCATCGAGGTAGAACCATTGCCAATTACTTCTAGACCCCATTCTCGCACCCAGATATGGCGGTCAACCGTTTCTCGCAGTCGTGCCAGCATCTGCCGCACCGAATTCACCGGCTGTACCCCCTGGAAAATCCCCCAAACTGCTGAGAAATGGGACTTAATATCAATAGATACCCCAGTTTCTAGGCTAGGTGAGGTGATCACTAAATCATATTCCGTGAGAATTTCGTTGAGGTGAGCAATACACCCATAAGCAGGATGATTGGGGTCTTTCACTGTTTCTCCATCAATTCGCAAAATGCGTAAGTGCGGGAATTTGCTCTGGTAGCGTTTTTCTAAAGCCTGTGTTCCCCATTTTGATGTCATCTTCTGGGCAGAACAGCACAACAGATGATGCCCACCTTGAGCAATAGCCATATCTAGTGCCGCAATTAAATTTCTGGGGTCGTTACCTTGGTAGTTGTAGCAGTTGCCAGATTCAAGCTGGTAGTCATTAACAATTACAAACGGTTTAACATGAATTCCTCCAGCTAAGGAGAGAATATAATTGATATCCGCATCACTAATATCCGCAGAAGAGAGATAGATTTTCCCCTGGGGACTGCTGAGGACGTTTTGAACTAATTTTTTCAGATTGTCAAGGACAGCAACACGGCGTTTAGCTACTTCAGTGTCGGAATTTAACAAATGCCAAAATACTTGGTCGGCTTCGTCGATGATGACGATATCATTAGACCAGTCGTTGGGATTAAATTTGGCTTGGCTATTGCCATGTAGGGAGTCAATACATACTCCGTAACCGAGTAAGTCCCCTGTTTCTGAATCGTGAATTTCTGTGACGTAGTTAACGCCAAAACGATTGCACAGGGCTTCACCTAATTGAATGCGGTGGGTGATGACCAGTACCCTCTGCCCTCTTTCGTGTGCCTTGGCGACTTCTAGGGTGAGCGATTCGGTTTTACCTGTGCCTTTGGGGGCTTTGAGGATGATGAGTTTTTCACTGGCGGGAATGAGAATTTCTCCCAAAAATCTTTGGTTAAGTGAGAGCGCTGGAGGATAGGTGAGCAGAGTAGACAGCCGGATCTGCCACATCTCTAGCACTTCGGCTGTGTTGTACAGGACGTGGAATGCGTCTTCACCTTTGGCAGCAATATAATCATCAACTCCTTTCAGGCTGAGGGTCTGAGGTGAGGGAAGCCGCTTTGGATTTGAAGAGGGGGTTGTTGGGATCAAGATTTGTTTGTTTGAAGCATAAGCTGATGTAATAGATATCTGCTGGTTTGAAGCAAAATCTATTGGTATGGAGTTTTGTTGATTTAAATCAGAATCTATTGATATACAGCTTTGTTGAGTTGAATGAGAAACTGTTGGTATGGAGTTTTGTTGATTTGAATCAGAAGCTGATGTAATAGAAGTTTGTTGGGTTAAATCAGAATCTGTCGATATAGAGTTTTGTTGAGTTAGGGGAGAAACTGATGTAATCGAGGTTTGCTGATTTGAAGATAAAAATTCTTCTCCTCCTATTCCCTTGCTCCTCTCCTTCTGGGTTCCCCCGTTCAGCGTCAGAAATTCCTGCTTGGCCGACTGCTTGCGCCCCTGCGCCCCTGCGCCTCTGCGCCCCTGCGCCCCATCATCTTGGGGTAAATCTATTACCCTAACTTCACAGCCTGCACCAATAAGTAAGCTACCCATGCGGTTAATAGCAGTTCTTACCCGTTGGCGAGTTTCTGCTTTGCTGTCATTGTCGAAACAAATATTTACTTGTCTGCCCATCGCGGCAAAGTGTTGGATATCGGGAATTAGGTGGGGCTTACCAAGGGTGTTACCATCTTCATCTTTGGGGGTGCGGTAGCCACCGTTGACTCCCGGTAGGGCAATTGCCGCATACCCAGCAGTTAATAATGCTGCTGCTTTTTTGACACCTTCCACAATAGTTACTGGGACGTTGTGTAGCCAAACCCAGTGCCAGAAGCCACCAGGGTGCTGTCTATCTTCTTCTGTAATGGGTATGCCGCATCGGTCTGAGATTTTTGCCCATATTTCATCGGTGACGTATAGGAAGAATGCCCTAGTCGCTTCTTTGTAGGGATGCTCGTATTTAATTTTCTTATGAATCTTTTGATGGTCACGCCGGGGCTGGTCGGGTTTAAAGCACCCCCATGGCATTGGCTGGTAGTTGTTCAGGGGGTCAACGCCGTTACACCACCAACCTCCATGTTCGATATGGCGGTATTTCTTTAAGTCCCCATCCCGTAAGCGTCCGTCGTTGCGGCGGGAGATGTTGAGGCTGTAGAGCAGATATTCATAGGGTGTGGTTCCCGAAAGCGATCTGAGGTTGAGGGCAATGATTTCTGGGTCAATGGCACTTTCTAACCATTCGTCCCTATGAGCTTGGTCAATTTCTGGTGTGGAGATGAAAATTTGTTGTTCTGTTAACACTGTAGATACCTCTTGATACTTGGTTTACTGAGTATCAGAGGGGGTAATCGTGTTGCTCTTACATATTTATGAGATTTGCTGCTGCTTCTTTCTGGGTTGGCTTATTTTTGGCGAGAAATAAAGAATCTTGGGACTTACACAGGTTGTTTGAAAATTTGGGTTAGGGGTGGAGGAAAAATTGCTAAAACTCTTACTACACGCCACTTTCTACACTTTATATCCTGTTTCAAACAGTAATCTTGGTGGGTAAATCCTCAGTCAGATTATTTATTTTCCAAAATATTCCAGTCGGAAGGTTTGAAATGTCGCAGCAATCAATATAATATAGGAGAACAGCTTTCCCCTGTTGGGAGAGCAGCACAATTTAATCTCAAGAAAGCCAATTGGTGGGGCAAGCGGCCAAACTTAACACCACTTCTTCGGTTTCTTTGAAATTTACCCGCTCTGATTGAGCAAAGTCACAATATGCCATTTGTATGGAAGGACAAAGCGTGTACTAGTTAGTATCGTTTTGTCCTTTTGGCATTTTTGGCGATGTTATCTCTTCACTTATATCTTCACCTCCCTTACTTCCCTTACTCGCTTCATTTAAGTATTAGCAAGATCATACAGAACTTTTGCACTCATGCAACCTAACATTAGTTTGATTTTTAACTTTTAATGTTGCTACATCTGTTTATGCAAGCTGTGATTATCTACCTGTAGTATAACTGTTGCTCAAGTAGCAGTAGCCGCATCTGCGGCTGGTGTTTTTGGTTTTTTCTCAAAAGTCTGGATATTAGGCTCTAACAGGACAAAACCGTTATCGGTGGCTTCTCCCAACTTGCCAGCAATCGCTCCTACCCATTGAGGATAGTTAGCTTGGGCATCAGTCAGTTTCTTCCAAACTTTTGGCTTGACTGTGACGCTAATAATCCGACCATCGCAATCAATCTCGAACTGTTGCCACCCGTTTTCTATGGTCTTGGCTTCTGGCAACTCACTAATTTTGATTGTTACTTCTAATTTTCCTGTAATCATAATTACCTCAGCACAATTTTTCCAGCATAATGCAGAGATTACCCCATTAAATAAATAATGACTCAAGAAAAGACAACCAGCATCATTCATCTGTGCCTCGACCTCAATATTTGGTATTCTGCTCTGCTTGCTGACCGATTAGACAGGCAAGGCACAGCAACTCAATCTCTTGTGGAAATTGCCAAACAGGGTGTTTGTAGCCTGGGACAAGTGCAACTTGTTATATCTTGGGGAATGTTAAACCGTCTACGCCTAGCGTTGCAAAGGGATTTGAGCATTCCCCAGTCAGCTATTGACTTATACATTAGTGTTATTGGAGGATATGCCCAGCTTGGTCCAGCCGGTGGGGGTCCTCAATTATCCTTGGGTGGTACTGGCATTATTGCATTACAAGACAGCGAAGACGCTCACGTTCTTGAAACTGCTTTGGCAGGTCGAGCAACAGTGCTAGTAACAGCTAATTTTGAAGATTTTATATCTAAAGATACAAATATTATTGTACCTAGACGGCACGCTATCCATTTTTCCCCTGCTCATGCTTTCCATATCGCTCATCCTTACTTGATGATGGAGTGGATACGGGCTGGACAAATTCCGTCTCTGCATTTAATCTCATAAAATTGTAGTTTTCCGTAGTCAAACGTAGCTATATCCGTCACTACAATGAACCTTAGTAATATCTTTCATTGTTGAAAATTCAACTCTAAAACCATTGATAACAATCTCACATCCGTTTTTTGTGGGAGTTTTAACACGACTTACATACCTTCCAGAAGTTATGTTTTTACGATCTTTGTGCAAAGTAACCTTAACAAAATCTCCTGTAGAAACATGAGTGAATATTTTTTTAGGCTCGGTGCAAGGAAAACCAAATTTATTGATCCTACAGAATCTTCTGCAACTATGCCCCGTGCTTTTTACTGTTAAAATTTTTGTTGTAAGTATTTTGAGAGTTTCAACTTTCCCTACACAAGCAGCATCAATCCAATGAGTTTTAGGCAATCCTAAACGAGTTCTATTAAACTTAGTTAAACCTCCTGAACCTGTTGTTATAGGTAATCCAGTTTCTTTTAACTTATTAAATAAAGCCCATCTCGTTGAATTTACAGCAGACGCATCTTTTAGTGGACGCTTGGCTTGGGATAAAATTTGCTTCAACAACTCAGGCTTTTTTACTAAAAACTTCTCAATATCTTGAGTACCTTTTTTGATATTGCATTTCTCACAAGCTAGACACAAATTAGAAATTCTATTAGTTCCTCCTTTGGCTTTTGGTTTAATATGCTCAACTTGTAAAGGGACATTTTCAGCAGTACAGTATGCACATTTTCTATTCCATTTATTCAAAAGATATTCACGGACTTCATACCCTTGTAACTCTCCCCGTTGATACTCAAAGCCTGATATCTCCGGGTTTTCTAGCTGCTGTAGGTCAAACCTAGCAAGCTCTTGAACTATGTCAGTTATTGGGGCAAAATTACATAATCTTTTGACCCAAGTGTTAATAGTTAAAACTCTATGGCTTAAAGAAGGTGCTAACCAACCTTGAGGTTTAGTGCGGTTAAGAAATCTAGCTTGACGATAACGAGTATGTCTAGAACGTCTTCCTCGCCTTACTCCTTTTCGAGTTTCTAGGCTTTCTTTAATAGCTAAACCTCTGTGTTGTAATTCCATACCCCAGATGACTTTATTATTTTGAACTAACGCAAAACCTGTAGTTTTACTCCCTGGATCTATTTTTAATTCAATCGGTTGAGTTGGAACGTCAGATTTAGGTTCTTTCAAAATTATGGTAAATGGAAATCTTCTAAATACAGCAGCTTTTTGTTGATTTAATAAAAAACGTGCATCTCCTGGATGGATTGGAGCAAGTGGTTTTTTGTTGGTATCCAGAACTAGAACAAAATTAGACATTTAAATTTCACCTTTTCAGGGTAATGTTTGCTTCAACCTTGTTATCTGAGCTTGTTATGCTAAATACACTATCCTTGCGGATTGTTTAATAAGTAGCAACATGGCATGGGACTAGCGAATCCCAAGGTGTTATGACCTAGATAACGTTTACCCATTCGACTACGCTCAGGGTGGTTTGGTTCACATAAACTACAGATTACTCCGTTTATTTATGCTCTCTCTGGCATAAATTCTACAAACGAAAAAGCAGGATAACCTCTCAACAATGTTATCTTGTTATTTATCAAAGCAAGTTAGCGAGTTAAAGCAACTGCGGCTTCAAGAATGTCGTCTTCAGTTTTGATTTGCTCCAGATTATCCACATTTAGATGAGAAATAATCTGCCGATTCGCCACCTTATATTGAGCGTGCAACAGGGTGCGTGTGATCTCTCTGGTTATTTCTTCAAAATCAGCAGGAGAGGCAAGTGCGTCAATTTGCCACAAAGCAGCACGCGCTTCTGGAGGAAGACCAACAAAAAACTTCAGAGCCATTCCGGCAATTTGGGAGGTTCGCCGTTGTTCCATCTTGGCTAGATGGGTAACACGGTTGGCTGTTTCTATATCAATATGAGCAGATATTGTTTTTCCGGCCATACAATCCTTAACTTAAATAGCAGTTTGATAGAAATTATAGTTTCTATAGAAATTATAGTTTCTCTGACTCATATAGTTGTAAAAAATATAGACAAATATCTTTTACTTTGAAAGTTTTACAGGAGTTCGCGGTAAGCGTAAAGCTCAGTGGCTTTAGCCCTGAGAGTGTCAATGGGAAAACTACAATCCCCTTTATCCCATCTGCTTTCATCATTAGGGATTGCTTTTGGCGAGAATATTTAGTGATTCATTGACATCTGCGTTTTTAAGAATGCTCTGGGTGATTTTTGCTGATTATTTTTGGTGAGACTCATTATTCTTAACTGGGAAGTATCGACGGTTATTAGGTGGTTTCTTCCAGCCCGTCAACTCAAATAGGTACTCATCAGGGTCAAGATTAAGCATCGTTGCCCATTGATTAATTGTACTGCCGTTAATATCTATTCTTTCACACAGATCAGTCTTGGTAAGTCCAAGTTTTACATCTTCATCAGAATACGAAAACTTAATTTGTCCTCTGGGAATATCTTCTACCTTCTCTTTCAGAGATGATAACCCCGCATTGATAAGGGCTTGCCGTAGTTCATCAATTTCTGTTCTGAGTGAGTTTATTTCATCATTAAATTCGCTTTGTTGTTCAGCGACAGTTGCCTCTAGGCTATCTATTTCCGTGGTTTTGACCTTCAGCCACTTCACCTCTTGTTCGAGGTTCTCTGGCATAACTTCAATCGGGATATTACCCTCAAGGTAATGCTCAAGTATAATAGTCAGAGCTTGAGATGCTTTCTTGATTTTGTGTTTTTGCATCCACTTTTCCAAACTAGCGTAGAGGCTAAAATCCAGGTAGGCAGTGACTTTAGCGTGATTGTTCAACCAGTCTTTAGTCGCCATGTACTCTGCTTTATCTAGTGGGGGTATGTGAAAGTTAACTACATTTTAACAAATACAACTGGCTCTTGCGTCCCTTTTATGGAGAATTAATACTAAAGTGCCAGTTTAATAAACTACGTAATCTAAAATTACTAAAGTTACGAAATCCATATCCAAGTCTTTTGATTAATTTGAGTTTATTATTAATTCCTTCTACAGTACCACTGGTAGTTCTGCCATCAAAATAACCTACGACTTCACCAAACCATCTAATCATTGTTCCTATACTTTTGGGGAAATACTTCATTCCATCGTGCATCCAATCTAATAACTTCATTATGCTTTCGCTCCAAGACTTAGTAGATTCAAATATGTCTCGAAATTCTTCTTTTAGGGCGTGCATTTTTGCAAGAATGGGGGAAACTTCTACAACATTACTTAATCTTTCTTTTTGTTGTTCATTTAAGGAATCTTCATTTTTTATTAAGCTATATTTGCTTTTATTTAATCCTGCTAATATTCGCTCTCGCTCTGATTTATCATCTAAATCCATAGCGGCTTTCTTTTCAGATTTACGCATAGCATCTAATTCATCATTTACTTGTTTCATTACGTGAAATCTATCAGCAGTTATATTTGCATTTGGCATTAATTCCTGTACCAAACTTTTATAAGGTGACCAGAGATCCATACTCACTTCAACTATTTGTTCAAGTACCTGAGATCCCCATTTGACAATAACTTCGCGTATTTCCTCTATTCTTCTTGACTTTACCAACTCAATTGGTTTACGAGTATCTAAATCTACTAATACTGCTAAATAGTTTCCTTGACCTTTCACCAAAGCAATTTCATCTATGCCTAACCTTTTTACCTGACTTAAATTAATGTTTAATATTTGTGATACTTGTGATTTTAACATTGATTCAACTTCTTCATCGCTCAAGTCATTTCTTTCGGCAACACTATGAATATTACTGTCTAATACTTGTTCAACTATATTCATGGCTAATCTTTTAGTATATCCTTTACTTTTATCCACAAAGTTTAGCTGTTCACTAAAGACCTTTTTACATTTATTACATTTGAATTGACGGCGATTTATTTTTAACAATATTGGTTTTTCACCCCAAGATAAATCATGAATCATCCGCCAATGATTTTGATGTATGCTATAGGTAGTTTTTTCACAGTTTGTACAAGTAGAATAGTTGGCAGCTTTTTCTATTGTTATAATTACTCCTGCCCCTTCAATTTCTTGAAAATCTAACACTTTCATCTCTGGGAGATTGAGAATTTGATCTACGCTAAATTTCATAACTATCCCTAAAACTTTTGTATTTGATAATTATGATTATAATCTTATGCTTATTGACTTATGCCTATAAGTTTGCAAAGCTTTACAGTGATGGAGTTTTCAGCTTTTTAAATTTTAAATTTGTCTGCATTAATTTTAGTGTCTTTAGTTTTCTCCATAAAAGAGGCGCAAGAGCCATACAACTTAAAGTCAGTTACTTATAATTTAATGGTAGCGTGCTATTTGGTTTTAGTAAATTACTGTATTGAGTTAATAAAACTAAAGTAACTGACTAAAAATATCAATTATCTTACTTTAGATATATAAACTCTAGTTAGTATCTTACTCAGATTAAATAAGGCAAGCAGTGTCGAGCTATTATTAATTAAGTAAGTTACAGATAGCAGATAATTTACCTTACAGTAAGGTAATCATTTGAAGAAGTGGCTTGCTTTAAGTTACTTGCAATTTATTAGTTAATTAAAATGCCTTACGAAGTAAGTTACTTTAGCTTTTATCCAGACACAAAGCGGGTTTTATCTACTTGGTGGTGGCACAATAGGCACTTTGAGTAGAGAGGAAGTGGAAGCTATGTTGGGACTGTCTACAAGAAAAGCCAAGCTTCACTCCTCATCTGAGTACATACTTTTGCGGCTGACAGCATAGTCGGATAAAAGTGGTGTATTGAGATCGTGACTATCTGCCCACTCCCGAAAAGCTTGTGACAATTGATTTGGAGTAGCAGTCTCATACAAAGGACGCTCCGCTTGTGCTTTTACTAACCGCTTAAGCATCGTATCAAGGTATGGCTTAATTTGCTCAGGACTCAGAGTTGTTATCCTCACCAGAACCTGGGTGATTACCTCGATGTCTTCTTTGTGGGCTTCCTCAAAATGACGAAGCATCTCCGAAACTTGACTGTTCATAAGCATAGGTTTGGATATAAGCTGTTTTACTCAAATATGTTATGGAATTAATGCTTGAGTGTTTACTCAAATGAAGTTTTACTCAAATATGTTATGGAATTAATGCTTGAGTGTTTACTCAAATGAAGTTTTACTCAAATATGTTATAGAATTAATACTTGAGTGTTTACTCAAATGAAGTTTTACTCAAATATACTGGAGTCCTTATATGACAACAGTTATCGCCGTCCTCAATCAAAAAGGCGGTTCAGGAAAAACGACCATTGCCACAAATCTGGCTCATGCACTGCAACGGGACGGGAAGAAGGTTTTACTGGTTGATTCTGACCCCCAAGGTAGCACTAGAGACTGGAATGAAGCTAATGGCGGTAATATCATTCCGGTGGTGGGACTGGACAGGGAAACATTAGCTAAGGATTTACAAGCGATTTCTCAGGGCTATGATTTGATTGTCATTGATGGTGCGCCACAAATTGCTAAACTCAGTGCGGCGGCTGTTAAAGCTGCGGATCTAGTTATTATTCCGGTGCAACCCAGTCCCTATGATATTTGGGCTTGTGCTGACTTAGTTGATATCATCGCCGCACGCCACGAAGTTACTGACGGTAAGCCAAAAGCTGTTTTTGCTATCAGTCGTGCTATCAAAAACACCAAACTCAGTACAGAAATTAGTAACGCCTTAGCAGATTATAAACTACCTGTACTAAAAGCAGGAACTACGCAACGGGTAGCTTATCCCACTACAGCCGCTGAAGGTTTAACTGTATTTAATGACCCCAGTAGTGATGCTGCTAAAGAAATTGATGCGATTAAAAAGGAAGTGTTGGAGGTTCTTCATGGTGCTTAAGGCCAAGAAAACACGCAGGGAACATGAGCTAAAAAATTTGGCTATGGAGGAAGCTGGCAAAGAAGAAACTACGCGCCTCAATGCGGAAATTCCCGTCAGCTTGCATAATAAAATCAAGATCCGAGCCGTTGAGGAAGGCAAGGGCAGCAGCATTACCAGTATTGTGATTAAAGCTTTAGAGGCATATATAGGTATTCCAGTTCAGAAAGATTGAGTATTTACTCAAATACTCATTAGTTTTGCTGCTGATTTCAGCTACGCTATATAGGTTCATATAGCGTAGCTCACAGGATAAACGCGGAATGTGAGAAGTTCAGTGCTTCGACAAGCTCAGGAACCATCATTTTATTGCTGAGAAACTTAAGCTTACAGCTATTGTTTTTTAGTTTTGAGTTAAACAGATACAGCTAGATATTGTTAGGAGAAATACAACATGGGTGAATCCAAACGACGCAAAATGTTAGACCAAAACACCCAGTCAATTGTCGAGAGACTGTTCTGGCGGGATCAATTCGGACCCATTGATGCACAAACTATTGAAAATAATTTATTACTATCTGACTTTTCCCGTTATCTTTCTAATTGAGCGATTCCTACGGAGCGCTTCGCTATCGCCCAGTATAACCCCCGCTCCAAAGTCCTATTTTCTCGTTGATTATTTTCATTAAAGGTCGCTTGTTGAGAATTAGGCTATAGTCTAAAACCCTTGTTAATTGGGAGTTTCACGACTTAACGGGAAAGGTGTCAAATGAGCATCCGTGCAGAAACTTACGCTAAGACTATAACCATTGCTGTGTAAGCATTCTGTCCATCAATATTTTTCGCAATTCTCGATGTACCAAATAACCTATAGATTATTTGGTGCAACAATTTAATACGGTACAGCAAGGGGTTGAAGCTCCTAAATTTCCAAGACTTCAATTGGTACAGTCTTATCTGTAGCGATCGCTTGGCCACTATCACCCCTATTTCCAGATATCTTAACCAGCAAACTGTTTAAATGGTTGAATCCTCCCAAATGTAGAGGATTTAAACACATTTGGATTTGAGCATAT
The DNA here is from genome assembly GCF_009711935.1 of Dolichospermum sp. UHCC 0259. GTDB lineage: Bacteria > Cyanobacteriota > Cyanobacteriia > Cyanobacteriales > Nostocaceae > Dolichospermum. The sequence goes on from NZ_VIKX01000125.1 coordinate 24,372, forward strand.
ATATAGGCGATTTGTTGTCGTGACTCAGTGCGATTTCGGAATTTTTTAGTGATTTTTTATCACCCAGGATCAATCATTTGAAAGCCATGCACCATCCTTTATTGCTGATTTTCGTTAAAATTACGATTTTTTCTTTGATGTTAGCCATAGGATGCAATCTCTGTTTTGAAGAAATGCTTTCCCTATGGCGAAAACCTGCTTTACTATTCCGTGCGCTTTTAGCCGTTGTGGTGCTAGTTCCTGTAGTGGTTATTCTACTGCTAAAACTGTTTAACTTACCAACCGAAGTAATGACAGGATTAGCCTTGTTAGCGGCTTCTCCAGGTGCGCCTCTGACCACAAAAAGAGCGCAAATGGCTGGATGTAGATTTTCGTACTCAGCCAGTCTTCAATTAACTCTCGCCATACTAGCAGTTTTAATTACTCCCGTTACCTTGGGGATTTTTTTCAGCCTATTTCAGCATCTTGCAGAAAAAGTGACAATTTTAGAAGTAGCCCGACAGGTGATCATGGTACAATTCTTGCCTATAAGTATCGGTCTGTTGCTGCAAAAGTTTCTGCCTCAATTTGCCGAAAATATCGCCCAACCTTTAAATTTTATTGCTGATATTCTTTTTTTGGTGCTGGTTATTTTAGCGTGTATTTTAGGGATTCCTCTGTTTTTCCAAGTTTGGGGATTACCGATAGTTGTTATTATCATCATGGCAGGGCTATTTCATTCTAAATAATTGCTTGAGTGTGCTAAGACCAAAACCAGCG
>NZ_VIKX01000126.1 GCF_009711935.1 Dolichospermum sp. UHCC 0259
CTCCTATCCCTGTTACTTCCTAATTCCTTTTTAGTGGGGGAGTGTGAACAGTTACAATTTATGTATTGTCAAAATACCAACTTCTCACGTCATGCTATCCAACAAATGTTTTATCGTCGCATTAGCAAAAAAGAAGTAGAAACTGTAATTGCTTATGGACAAATAATAGAAGAAAATCCTGATGATACACCATACCCCAGTTATTTAATATTAGATTTTGTAGAAGGTAAACCGATTCATGTTGTATTTTCCTATGATGAAGCTACAGATACAGGATATGTAGTAACGGCTTATATTCCTGATGCTAATATTTGGTTAGATGGTTTTACAACTAGGAGACAAAAATAATGAAATGCGTAATTTGTAAACATGGAGAAACTAAACCCGGTTTAGTCACTGTTACCTTAGAAAGAGATGAATGTATTATTGTCTTGAAAAAAGTTCCCGCAGAAATTTGTGATAACTGTGGTGAATATTATTTAAGTGATGCAGTTACCGAACAGGTTTTAGACAAAGCAGAATTAGCAATTACTAAAGGAGTAGAATTAGAAATTATTAGGTATGCAGCTTAAATTTGAAAATATATGAATACTCAAATTAATGTTCCTCCTGCTGTTGATTATTTAATGTTGAAAAAAGCTTATACATAAGCACTTTTAAAGTGGAAAGGTTTTTCTCTTCCAGATTTTGAGCAATTTATTATAAAAAGGTAAAATTATGAATATCCAAATTAAACCGGAATTAGAACAAATTATTCAAGCGCAAATTGCCACAGGTAGATATACAAATCCTGAAGATGTAATTAGTAATTAGAAATCGCGGCTATAAAAACAAAGTCCACCTTCGTGGACTAAAAACAAGATTTGTGAACCCGCGAAGGCGGGTTTTGTCTGTGTAGATGGGAATTATATTCACCGGATGTTAGTTTGATAAATTACTTGATGAATTACCTGTTCTCGCACCGAATTTGCAGCAACTAGAGCTATTTCTTCCCAATCACTATCTAATAGTAAAATAGTTAAAAGTGACTTTAATAAATCCGGATTAGATATAAATTCTTCAACATTATATAATTCATCTTGCTTTAAAATATCTTGTAGTGCGGATACAGCTACAGGTTCAGGTAATTGTAGTCTTTGAATCAAGCATTTCTGTGCTACTTCTAAAGCCGTTTTCTCCCCTATACCCAAATTCCATTCTTTTAGGAGTAACCGCAGTTCCCGGTTGAGTGATACGCGCAACTGTGTCATTCTTCCAAACATTCCAGGATTTTGCAATAAACCGGAAATTGCTAAACCCCAATCTAATCCTGCTGTCACGTCGTAGTCGGTTTCATCTTCAATTTGAATTGCTACTTGGAGAGATGCTGGATTAAAAAGTAAATCAATAGCTGCTGCTACATTTTGGTTATTATTCATAATAATTTCCCGCATAATTATTGTAGTCGTAACATACCATATTCAAAGTAGGTAAGATTCTCGTATTCTTCATCAATACCAAGATTGAGCATATTTTGGTTTTCATAAAATCGTTCCGCAGTCGGAAGTGAATGTAGTCCAATTCTTCCACCATAACCTAACTCTACACTTCTGAGTCGTGCATATCTCAATAATGCAGTACCTACACCTTTGTATCGTGGTGGACGTTGTATTTCTTTACGATTCCAAGGAGCAGAGGTAATGTACTGAATATATACTAATCTTTGCCCAATTGCAGAGCGTGAACCGTGTAATTGAGTTTCCACCATCATTAATCCTTGAGTACAACCTTCACATTCCAGCGCATACCCTTCTTGGTTCTCTTGTTTGGTAATATATCCTAGTTTAAATAACCAATCCCAAAACTTATCTTCTGCTTGAAAAACTCGCAGTTCTTCGCGCCATAAGTTTTCATAATCATGGACGTGCTTTTGAGATAATTCAACCAGATTGGCGTTAACTAGTACACTGCGGCGTAAATGAGATAA
>NZ_VIKX01000127.1 GCF_009711935.1 Dolichospermum sp. UHCC 0259
GTAAAGGATTCACAGAATTAACACACTAGCCTGCGCCCTCGATTATATTGAACACAACACTCGTCCCCAAAGCTGTCCTCTCAGTCTAGACAACACATCATTTTAGTTCCCTATTTTTGAATAAAAAAAATTAATGCAAAATTATTTTAACATCGTTTTAACTGCGCCAATAAAACCACAATTTCGTCTATTGCTTTTCTCATGACTTTTCCCGGTTGTTCAGATTGATTTACCATAATACTAAAAACTAACGGTTCATAATTAGGTGCATTCACATATCCAGAAAGAGTAGAAATTCCTGTCATTGAACCTGTTTTTGCTTGCACTATTCCCGCAGCCGCAGTATGAAGAAACCGATTTTTTAGACTACCTTTAACACCAGAAATCGGTAAAGAAGTACGAAAAACTGCTGCTTGAGGTGATTTATCAATTCTTTGTAAAACTTGTACTAACGCGGCTGGATTCGTTAAATTTTTCCGAGATAAACCAGAACCATCTACAATGACATAATCTGCTGGTGCAACTCCTAATTGAGTTAAAGTTTCTCTGACAACTTGTAATCCGACATCAGCCGTATTTTGATTTTTTTCTGCTGGTTTCTTAGTAGCCAAACTTCTAAGTAAAGCCTCAGCATACAAATTATTACTATTCACATTTGTTTCTAGTAATAATTCCGATAAAGGTGGAGATTCTACTGCGGCTATTTCTTTTTCTTGTTTATTTTGACTAAGATTATTACCTACAGTTTCTTTAACAGTGATTCCCTGTCTAGAGAAATTTTGGCGAAATTGTCTGATAAAATTAGCAACTGGATCAAATACAGCTAAAGCGGTAATTTCTGGCTGGGAATTTACGGCTAATTGTCCTTTGATTCGCAGAATTTGTCCTTTTAAATCACGATTTACTTCTACAAAACTAGGTTCATTTGCTTGAGTAGTAACAGTATTATTTTCAATTTTCCACCAATATGCTTCTGTTGGTTCAGTCCATTTTAATTTTAATGGTTCTCCAATACTTTGTGGTAAAAAAGTTAATATAGCAGCATTTTCATTTAAAATTAAACTGTTAACTGTTGTACCATAATAAGCTTGTATATCTTCCCATTGCCAACTGGAATTAACTACTTCACCTTGAAAATAACTATCATCACCAATTAACTGATTAATTTGTCTAATTCCTTGTTGATATAGTTGTTTTGATAATATTGTTAATTGGTCATTTTTGAAACTTGGATCTCCCCTTCCCACTACCCGCAAAACACCATTACCATCATCATAAATGGAAGTACGAATCCGAAAATCTGTCCCTAATTGTTGTAATGCTGCTGCGGTAGTAAATAGCTTTATATTAGAAGCAGGAATAAAATACTTTTGGCTATCTTGACTATAAAGAATATTATCTGATGATAATGGTTTAACTAAAATTCCCCAACGGACTCGACTAAATTGAGGACGACTAATAATATTATTAATTGCAGATGATAATTGAGCAGGGCAAATTGATTTTGTATTAGTAACTTGGGGAACAGGTGTTTGTGCTTGGGCTATTTTTTGAATACTACTAATATTAATAGAAATAAATATTAATATCAAGCCGAAATAATTCTTTTTTGACATATTACCAACTCGGTTTAGCTAGATTTTTAAACTTTGTAAATTGTGGATCAAATAATAGTTTAACTGTTCCTGTTGGTCCATTCCGATGTTTAGCTATTATTACTTCGGCAATTCCTCTATCTGGAGTATCTGGTGAATAATATTCATCACGGTATAACATCATTACTATATCCGCATCTTGTTCAATTGAATTGTGAACAATAATATTATTAGCGATAAAGTTATGTAACTTATCAACTGTTAAATCAAATACTTCTTCTTCTCCATCTAATTCAATAGAGATAATTTCATCCCAGTAAACATCACTATTAGCAAGGGTAATTAATTGTTGTTGCAAATTTAATTCATCTAATCTTTTCCACCCATTAATAGTTAAAAATTTATGATTACCAGTAGCACGAATTTTTCGACCTAATCGAGTTGTTAATGTAAATACAGGTTTGATACCTGTAGAAAAAGCGTTACTAACAATAGCCTTTTCTAATTTCATTGTCCTTTCATTTAATGCCCAAATTGTAAAACCAGATTTACCTACTAAATCTTTAATTGGTATTTGTATTTCATCATCAGCTAATGTTACTAACGTATCTCCTGTTAAACATCCTGATTCTCTTAAATCAGATAACATGGGACGTTTATTGGTTCTTGCTTCTACTCCACGACTTAACTGTGATAAAGCAATGATTGGTACAGATAATTCTCTGGCTAAACCTTTTAAAGAACGGGTAATTCTTGATAATTCTTGGACACGATTATCACTACTACCTTCCATTAATTGCAAGTAATCAATAACTATCAATCCTAAGTCTTTAGTTTGTTCGGCTTGCAGTCGTCGCGCTTGACTTCGCATTTGTGTAACTGTAATATTCGCCGTATCATCAATAAAAATTGGCGTGTCTGAGAGTTTATCAATGGCACGGCTTAAAGGTTCCCATTGGGTTTGACTAATCCGGCCACTTCTTAGATAACTACTTTCAATTCCGGCTTCACTAGCTAATAGTCTTTGTACTAGCTGTTCTTTAGACATTTCTAAACTAAAAACCGCAACTGCTAATTGATAACCGGCTGCAATATTATGAGCAAGGTTAAGACAAAAGGCGGTATTGTGAACACAAATATCATTAGCAATAAAGTTGTGTGTTTTAGAAATTGTCAAATCATAAACTTGTTTGTTACCAACTGATTCAATAGAAATAATTTCATCCCAATATACATCACTATTTGCTAATTGCTGGAGTGGTAAGTTGTCTAATGCAGTGGCTAAAATCCATAATCTTTCTCGTGTTAATGCCCTTTTACCGACATGAATATTTGTATAACTTTTAATTCCAGCCCGTTTAGCTAAACTACTCCAAGTTTCGCTACCTTTGGCTGCTGCTATCTGTTCCCAAATTTCTATAGGTATTAAGTCACGATTGGTTTGATATCTTTTTTGAGATATTGCTGCTGTAACTTTTGCTAATGCTGCTTCTTTGCCAAAAATGCCAATTTCTGCAATGAAGTTTTTGATAGATAAAGCATCAGTAATATCTAATTGCCATGCTGGTCTACGGGTATTATTATATTTTACAGACCGTTTTTTTAAGGCAGCAATAATACCAAATCTTAATAACAGATGTTGAATTTGTCTTGCTAGTTTTTCGCTGACTGTACAATAACCTAATTGTGATTGACCACTATCAAGTAGAGTAGCCCAGCCGTCAGTGGCAAAGAGACGATTGATAAATAAGGATAATTGTGATTTTTCTAATTTAAAAACAATTGATGGAATCGTTTTAGCATGAGCATTTTTACCCCATAAACCTAATTTTTCTAACCAAATTGTCAATTCGTTTTTACTAGATTTTCTGATACTAGCAAATCCATAAGGTGCAAGTTTTTCTGACTCAATTTCTAGAGTTTTACATAATGACTCAAAGGTGTCATAATTTGGTACACACTCTCCTTTTTGCCACATACAAACTAAAGATGGAGTTACTTCTAGTTCATCGCTCAATTTTTTAGCAGATAATGAACGAGAACTAATAGCAATTTTGAGACTTTCTGCAAAAACCTGTCTTTGACTAGCAATAAATTCTAAATCTCCTCGAACACATAATGAAAGTGTCCGTTGTCCTTGGGAATCTTCCCGTCTTACTGACAAACCACCAAATTCAGTTACTGCTTGGGAAAAATCTGTTTGCAGTAATGGGTTACTGTTTGTAAATCTAGGAGTGCTATTAGTTAAACCACCATCACCAATTAAATATCCTAATAATTTGACTTCACACTCGCGGATAGTTTCTGTCCCAAACACATCTATTTTACGAGGGATGGCAATCTTATTTCCAACTTGTAAATTTTCTAATCTTTGCCAACCTTTAATAGTTAAAAATGGGTGAGTAATTGTGGTGTCAATTACCCGACCTAATCGAGTTGTGACGCGGAAAACTGGTTTAATCCCATCATCTATAAATGCAGATGGTTGGGTAAAAGTAAATTTCCAATCATTATTCAATGTTAATAATGAACCTTGCCGTTGCTGATATAATTCTTCAATTGTGGCAATTTGTCCGTCTGCTAAAACGATTTCTGAATCATAACTGAGACATTTTCCCATTGACGGCCTTCCGGCGACGATAATTAAATCAGAACGCTGAAAACCGCTGGTCATGGCATCTAAATCATAAAAACCACAAGGTATTCCTGGTAAAGCAATACCTTGATGTCGAGTTTCAATATCCTGAAAAGTATTAATTAAAGTATCACCAATATGAACTAATCCTGATTGGGTTTTTTGTTGGGTGACGTTAAAAACTTTTTGTTCGGCATTGTCCAGAACAATTGGTAATTCTGTTTCTGTTTCAAAACCAAGATGGACAATTTCATTCCCAGCTTTGATTAATTGCCGGCGCAGGTATTTTTCCATGACTAACCCTGCTAACGCATCAATGTTGACTGCGGAAACTGTGCGGTCTACTAATGTTGCTAATTTATTTCTGCCACCAATTTGTGTTAGTTGATCATTGTCTGTCAACCAACTGGTTATAGATAGTAGGTCTGTGGGTTTTTGCTGGGTATGGAGACGGAGGGCGGCTTGATAGATGGTTGTATGGGCGCTAATATAAAATGCTTCGGGAACTAGGCGATCGCTCACTCGACCAATTGCCTCTGGATCTAGTAGAATACCTCCTAAGATGGCTTCTTCTGCCTCGATGTTTTGAGGTGGTAAACGATTACTACCATCACCTTGAAAACTTAGTTCTTCAGCCATAAAATTTAATTTAAAATTTTTGCGATTTTGGATTTTTATTTAATTATCCAAAACCAATATAAAAACATTGATAACCACAGATGATATATCTGTGGTGATTAATTAAGTCACCATTAGTTAGAGACGACTTCAATGTTAATTACTGCTGTTACTTCAGCATGGAGTTTGATTTCAGCTTTGTAAGTACCCAATTGGCTAATATCGGGAATGGTAATCCCACGACGATCTATTTCTATACTAGCTGCGGCTTGAATTGCATCTGCGACATCTTGAGTAGTAACAGTACCGAAAATAGCTTCATTTTCACCAACTTGCTTGGCAATTTTTAAACCAGCAATGTTTTCTAAAGCTGTTTTTTGCTCGGTTGCTTGTTGTTTGAGTTCTAATTGTCTTTGATATTCTTTCTCACGTCGGCGTTCCACTTGTTTGAGTAGACCGGGTGTAGCGCGAGCGGCTAAACTCTGAGGGATGAGGTAGTTACGAGCATAACCGGGGGCTACTTCTACCAAATCGCCGAGTTTTCCCAGCTTGGTAACATCTTTTGTTAAAACTAATTGCACACGTTTCGCCATTGTTTTTTGCTTTTCTTGGTAAAATCTTCGTTATTGGGGTGTCGCCGGGTGGCTCATAAAAGTGTAGCTTGATCCTCAGCGACTTTGAACGTACCCACAGCCTTGACATTGTAGCTAAATTGGGGGAGCGATCGCAACACTAAATGCTAGAAATTTGCAAACAGCAATATTTTTATAGATACAGCAAAGCGTAAGCTAACGCTTGCAATCTTGCAATTAACTAAATAGGTCTATTCTCTCGTCCATGATATATACGTAAAATAATCACATCATCCTCAAGAATAACGTAGTGAATTATAAATCCATGCTTACCAAAAGCAACTACAAGCTTTCGTAAGCCTACCATTTCATCTAAAATCGCACCGCGACGAGGATTTTTTTGTAAACTTCCCCCTGAAGAAACAATTGCTTGTACTGCGCGGACTGCTGCATCAGCATTACTAAGTGCTATAAAATCATAATGACGATTTAAGTCATTCGTAGCAGTTTCCGTCCAAACTATCTCAGCCATTATTGTTATGAATTGTTAAACTATTTGCCCATTTCTGGACTTGTTCATGTTTGACTCCTGAACCTGTACGAAGGTAGGTTTCTAAAGTAGATTTGCTTTGCTCAATCATATCTTTTTCACTAAGAGGCTGGAAATTTAACTCGGTATTTATCTCACCATACTCAAGTGATTCGGTTGTTAAATTTTGTGCTTCTTGAGCTAATTCTGTGGCTAAAAATTGAATGGCTTTGATTTTTTCTTGATGAGATAATTTTTGCAATGAGGGTAAAATTTCTGTTAATGTCATAGAAATTCAGGGGTAAGGCTATTTATATTATACTGTTATCTCAGTCTGTTTCCCATAGATATAGCTTGTTCTTCGCGCAGCGTGGCACAGGTATCACTTTTTTGAAGTCAAAGTGGCTGTTTACACTACAATCAAGTTAGTTTACCCATTTACTTGTAGTGATTCCCAAAAACTGTTCTAATTGAGTGATACTATTAAGATGATTAATAATCGCATTTAATTCTTGATTTTGAGCATCAACTAAACTTTTTTCAAAGTTAATAATATCCGTCATTGAAATATTACTACTTAATCTCATTCTTTCCTTAGCATTTATCACTTTTGATCCTGCTAACTTTCGTGCTTGTTGTGCTAACTCAATTTGCTTAAAAGTATCTTTGACATTACGAGTTTTATTTTTCAACTCCTCATTCAAATTATCCTGAGTTTTCGCTAGAGTGTAATTAGCATTTTGTAAGCTAATCTCACTTTTAACTACCGCATTATCTTGACTAAGATTACCAAATTCACGATTTAAGACTAAAGACGAACTCAAATTATTTGTATCTGGAGTATTAGAAGCACTATTAAACCCATAACTCAGATTTAATTTTAAATCCAATTGTTGTTGATTTTTAGCTTCTGTTATCCCAAATTTAGCATTTTCCACAGCATTAACAGCAGCAAGATAACCAGTATTATTCGCTTTAGCTAATTCTAGCATTTCTGTGAAAGCTGGTAAATTTAAACTTGTTGGAGGATCAGGTTTTTCCATAGCAATTAGTTTTTTTGTTATGGATAAATCTATAATTTTAGTTAATTCAGAAATTGCTTGTTCTAAACTTGATTGTATATTCACTAAATTTACTTCTTGTTGAGCAATATCAGCTTGACGCTCAACCAGATCATTTTTAGGAATTCTCCCAAATTCAAATAATGCTTGTAATCTCTCTAAATCTTTTTTAGCATTAGCAAAAGATAATTGTTCAATTTTCAATCTTTCCTGAGCTAATAATAAACTTCTATAACTAACTATAGTATTAGTAATTGTTTGAGAAGTAGTATTTTTGAGATTCAAAATATTAGCATTTTCTGTCAATCTTGCTCTTTGAATACTCAGAGTATTTAATTGTGTACCAAAACCTTTTAATAAAGGTTGGCTAAAATTAAGGTTGACACTTTGACTCAGAGTATTTGTATCTGAGGAAGTATCTAATGAGCTAGTACGAGATAAAAGATTTTGTCCTTGCCATGTTAAACTTAAATTACCACCTGTAGGAACTTTTAAATTAAAATTAGCACCTAAAAGAGCAGTTGTATTATTATTTTTATTACTACCAATTTGATTATTATTCAAATTTAAAGATAGCTGTGGTGTAAAAGTTGGATTAAATTGAGATTCAGTTTCAGCTAATTGTTTTTGATCTAAAATACGTTGTAGATACGCTATTTTTAAATCTCGATTATTTTGTAAAGCTAAATAAACAGCATCAGCTAATTTTAAAGATAACTCCTGACTAGAGTTATTTAATAGTAATTGTAAATCAGAATTAGATTTTGGTAAATTTTGGTGATTAGGCATATTTTGACATTTTCCTAAACCCGGAAATAGAAAAATCAAGAGCAAAGATGATATTGGTAATAAAAAACGATTCATAGTAAAAAAATTGAGTAGGTTTGGTTGACGCAAGGAAACCCAACATTAACATTATTCTAAACCTTGCTTATTGAGAGCGTAAAGCTTCAACAGGATCTAATTTACTAGCTCTTAGTGCAGGTAAAAAGCTAGAGATAATACCTACCATAATAGCAGAACTTAGAGAAACTAAAGGAGTTTGATAACCAAATTGATAGGGTAAATTCAAGAGAGTTACAGTTATAATTGTAATTCCTTGTACCGTAGCTATTGCGATTATTCCTCCTGTCATACTAATAAAAGTTGCTTCTAGTAAAAACTGAATTAAAATATTTTTTTGTGTAGCACCAATAGCTCGTCTTAAACCAATTTCCGAAGTACGTTCCACAACTGATGCTATAGTAATATTAGCAATTCCCACACCTCCCACAAATAAAGAAATACTCCCGATAACTAAGAGAATAATAGTCACACCATTTAATACCTTTTCTAAACTTTTTACCTGTTCAACATTGCTAGAAGCGTAAATATCTACATTAGGAAATCTTTTCTTTAAAATGCTAATTGCTTGATTTTGGATTTGTTCTATATTTTCTGGATTCTTTGGAGTAATCGTAATTTTATCAAAAAAAGGACTTGATTTGAGAGATTGATAAACAGATAAAGGAATCAATATCAATCCTTGTTCTTCTCCCCATGAATTACTTTTTCTAGTTTGGATAACACCTTGAATATAATAAGACTTATTTTGAAAATAAATCATTTGTCCTAATGAACTTTTACCTTTAAATAGTTTTTGTGCGAGTAATTGATCTATCACAACAACTGAACGGGTTTGCTGTAAATCATTAATTGTAAAAAACTTACCAGCAATTAATTTTCTTCCCGAAATATGTAAAAAATCGGGTGTTACTGCTTGACTTTCTACATTGATTTTTTGAGTTCCCCAAAAAATATCATCATTACCACCATTTTGTACAGGAGCGATATATTTCCAACCAGATAAATTTGTTTTTAACCATGCTAAATCTTCGCTTTGATATTTTTCTAGTTGAGACGTAACCGAATTATAAGGAGACTGAATAGAAATTTGCGGAGATTCCATTTTTTGTAATTGCGTCTTTAAATATATTTTTCCAATATCACTTACTTGTAATGTGCTGCTCACAGCAAATACACCCATAAAGACACCTAAACTACTCAAAAATGAGCGCAAGGGATTACTGCGTAAAGAGCTAAATGTTAAAGATAATAAATCATTGATGTTCATTGGGGTAAATATGTTAAATTTATTCTTTATTATCGGTAAGGGTTTAGGTTTTAGTTTTAGAAGAAGCCAGGGAATAAATTCCCTGTCTTATAGCCCAAGTCGGTTAAAACCGACTATTTTGATCTGTTTATTTTATTTTTGAGAATACAGTTTTATTTTTAATTAAAAATAGTGCGTTTTAACGCACTTTAGCTATGAGACAGGGAATTTATTCCCTGGCTATGTTTTTTACTACAATAGTATATTATTACTGCATTTTTATGACAACATGATCTCCCACATTTAAAGGATTTTCTAGAGAAGGAATTAATACTTCATCTCCCGCGTTTAAACCTGATTTAACTTCAATATTATCTAATCCTTGTAATCCAGTTTTGATAATTCTTTTAAAAGCCTTACCTTGTTGATCTTTTATCCAGACAAATGTTTCTGATTCATTTTGTTGAATAGCTTCACTAGGAATAACTGTTACATTATCACGTTGAGCGATAATTAAAGCAACTGTCACTGGAGTTCCCGGAACAATATTTTTATTAACTTGATCTAAACGCACAATCGCTGTAATTTTAACATTATCTGTACCTTGATCATTATTTTGGGTATCTCCAGCTAATAAAGATATTTGTTGAACCTTACCAGTTAATTTTTGTGATTGAAACCCAACAATACTAATTTCAGCTTGTTGTCTAATTTTAACCTTAGTTGCGTCTAAAGGAGATAACTTTAATTCCACAATTTGTTGAGCAGGATCACCAATCACTAAAACATCTCCTTTCGGTTCAATCACATCACCTAATTTTGCTTGTAAATTGAGAACTACAGCATCAATAGGAGCAGTAATTACTGTTTTTCGTAATTCCTCAGCAATTTTTTGGCGTTGTATTTTGAGTTTATCTATTTCTCTCACAATTTGATTGAGTGCTAATTGAGCTTGGTTTAATTCTTGTACAGCTTGGTCAATTTTAGTTTTAGCTTCTTTCAATTTTTGCTGGGGTTCAGATTTATTATTTCTCACATCTTGCCAAAAGTTTTGTAATTCTAATTTCTGCTGTTCTAAATCTAAATTACTTAAAGATAATTCATCTTTAGCATTACTTAAATCTGTTTCAGCTTGAGTAACTTTTTTTTCTTGCTCTTTTAATTCAGTTTCCGAAATAAATCCCTTAGCGAAAAGTTGTTTATTTTCTGTTAATTTAATCTTTGCTTCTTTTAAATCAGTTATTTTACCAGTTAATGCTTGTTGTTTTCTGGTAACTTCTAATCTACGCTTTTGAATTTCCCGTATTTTCTCATCTTTTTTCCTGTTAATATCATTTCTAGAGGTACTTTGAATATTTCTATATTCTTGTTGAGTTTCTAATAATTTACTTTCTGCTCTTTTTAAAGATGATTGTTTATCAACAAGTTGTAAATTTTTCTCTTTTAAATCAGACGCAAATTCTTGTAACTTAATTTGTGTTTCTGTATCTCGCAATCGAACTAACGTTTGATCTTTTTTAACTTTGTCTCCAATTTTAACTAATACTTGTTCAACTGTTCCTGTGATTGAAGATTTAATACTTCTTTGATTATCTAATTTTAATATGCCACTCTCACCAGTAATTTTATCTTCTACTGTGTCTTGAGTGACTGTCACCATGCGAACAGGAATGGTTTGAGTTTTATTTTGAGTAACTATGGCAAAAATCAACCAACATACAAGAGTAACACTTGTTAAACTTGCCGATATGGTTAACCATTTAAATCCTGGTGGGACTTTAAAGTTTTTCATTATTCTTTATACAATTGAAAATAGAGACGTTGTATGCAACGTCTCTACAAAAAATTTATCACAAATTATAGTAGGTTGGATTGAGTAGTAGTAAAGTCAAACCTTAAGTTTAACTATTTCTTAGTAATAACTACTGCATTGTTTGACCTGTTTAGGTTAAAGAAAATATCGCATCGAGAATTGTAGGTTCTTCTAGTAGTAATATACCCTAGTGGTGCTTGTGAGCCACATATTACCATTCCTGATCTTGGAGTTTCTACTATAGAGCTATTAGGAGTAAAAGAGATACTCCAACTCCAACTGGGTACACATCTTGAAGTATACTGATAACTAGTAGCTACTTTACCAGAAGGAGATCCAATCCCACAGACGGGTGTAGATTGTTGAGCAACAAAGACGCGTGTAGATGATTGTTGATCAACAAATATAGCTTGCGCCAACTGTGTATGAGCGATAGAATATATGGCAAAAGCTGTGAGAGCTAAAGATGCCAAAGCGATTTTGTTCTTCATGGTTATAAGCCTTGTTAAACTAAGTTGTTTTGCTTAATTACTCTACAGGTAGATAGTTAAATCTAGTTAAGTAGTGACAAGTCAGTTGTCTATAGCCAGTATTACTTGTTTGTAAAAAAAAATAACTGTATTTGTACTGATTTGTCTCGAACCAAGAGTATCGAATCTTCATAAAAATGGCATATTCATGAAATTATGCTGAAATTAAACCGATATTCTAAATCAATATAAATGTAAAATTAGTTATAAGTAAACACAACTTATATCACTATCAGAAAGCTGTGAATAAACGTTAAATATTAGTATTGAGAAGGATTTAGTCAAAATGCTATTTTGTGTAAATATAACTATTGTTTTTGCCATTAATTTATCATACTTAGAGAATAATTACGTAAGCAACCTCGCTCAAACGATTATCCGTTAAAATACTGATAAAACCTGCGTGTGAATCAGTTGGAACAATAAAAAATGCCTGTGGTATTGCTAAATCAAAAATATTAACTTTGGCTTAACATTTTAAAAAATGGGTGAAACCGAAAAAAGCCACACCAACTTTAATGAAGCTATCCGAATATTCAACGAAATAGAAGCACCCAAGCAAGTTGAGAAAGTGGAAAAAGCGAAAGTCCAAAATTAAGCTACAGAAAAATCACTAAACTGCCGATATTCAGGACGAATAAATGCTATTCATGAAATAAATCTGCTTCTACATGAAAAAATTCTCCCAGTTTTTGGGCTAACTCTAGAGTTATTTTCTCTCTGCCATTTAAAATGTTATCAACAAAGCTTTCTGAACCCAAAACAGCTTGTAAATCAACTTTGCTTTTGTTAGATTGTTCCAACAGAAATAACAACATAGATTGAGGATCGTTTTGTTGATTAATCTCATAATATTCCTGTTCAAATTTTTCAATTAAAGTAATTAACAATTGATAAAGTTCATCTTCTTCAGGACTGCGTTTCCGGTGCATTAAATCTTCCACAATGGCTAAAGCTTGCTCATTTTCAGCTTCAGTTTTGATAATTTTGGGGAGATATGATATTAATAATTCCTTGTATTTCTCAGGATTAAAAGTAAGGGTCATCTTTCCAATTGTCCTTATCGTATTCCGCGTAAGTGAGGATATATTTAATATAAATTAATTGACCTTCGTAATCCATGCTAACAATCAAGCGGTATTTATTGCCTTTAATATTGAAAACTGTAAAATTCCCAACAGATTCAGCTTCTGGAAAAACCTGCTGTACTTCGACCAAGTTTGACCATTTAGCTTTACTAGCAGTTTTATACCAGTTGTTCAGTGATTCCTGACAATCTGCGTGATTTTTTGCATATTCTCTTACTATTCTAAAACTAATAACGTGCATCTTTATGTTTAAAACTTCTTTATGCTGACTTTTACCTAAAGCTTCTACCTCTCTTCTATGCTTATGGCGATACAAAGGGTTTAGCACTGCTAAACCCCTACAAATAAATCATCAAAATAATTAAAAATTATCCTTCATTCCCCGAATTCGGGCAAAGGTTTGGATACCATTATCACTCTTTGCTGTTGCTTGTAGAGATGGTTCTTCCCAACGTAAAAAAGGATTTGTAAGTTTTTCCAATCCTAAAATTGATGGAATTGTTGGCTCTAATTTATCCCGTTGAGCTTTAACATCTTCATAGCGGTTTTGTAAATCTGCGTTTTCAGCATCTACAGTTACAGCAAACCGCAAATTGCTTAAAGTGTATTCGTGGGCGCACCAGACGCGAGTATGATCAGGTAAAGCCCGGAGTTTACTTAAAGAATCTACCATTTGCCCTGGCGTACCTTCAAATAAACGCCCACAACCGCCGGCAAACAATGTATCACCACAGAACAATTCTCCCGGCTCTCCTGGGCTTGCTGGGGGGAAATAGTAAGCAATATGAGCGCGAGTATGTCCAGGTACAAAGAATATATTAGCAGTGCGATCGCTAAATTGGATGCGATCGCCTTCCTCTAAAAACACCTGCTGTCCCGGAATCCTTCCCCTGTCTTCCACACCTCCATAAACTTTCACATCAGGAAATGCTTTCATTAATTGTATATTCCCACCCACATGATCACCATGATGATGGGTATTAAAAATTGCCACTAGTTGAGCATTAATTTTTCTCAATTCGTCTAAAACTGGTTGTGCTTCCGCCGGATCAACAACAGCCGCAATATTCCGCACTGAATCGTGCAGTAAAAATATATAATTATCCGTAAGTACCGGCAAACGAATGATTTCCATAAGCTTTTTTCATTGGTGATTGGTGATTGGTAATTGGTAATAAGATACCTGTTTTTATCGTAGTTTTTCACTCTCCCCCCACTTTCGAGAGTTTATAGGGTAGGTAGA